>CAZIMH010000184.1:0-6316 GCA_964540155.1 uncultured Saprospiraceae bacterium | reverse complement strand
TCCCTACAGTGGATGGATAATAGAGTAAAGTTCGAATCAGCTTTTCATTTAATGCCAATTGATATTAAAGAGAACTTTGAATTAATCAGTCACCTTTTTGATCAGTTTTTTCCAGAGCTTATCGCACATAGTGAAGTCTATTGCGGTTGCAATTGAATGAGTCTTATCCTTCGAAGTGTAAGGATATAGTAAAGGCTCGACTGATAATTTGATCTATAACTCTACTGTCTTCTAGAGCACCATTAAAGATGTGAATATTGTTTAATCCTCTAGATACTTTTATTTCAGGAGAGAAGATGAAAAACGGGAAGAAAAGTTGTACCCCAGCGCCAACTTCAAACTGGAAATCATGTGGAGCAATATTTATGATATTTTGCAAATCCATCTGTCGTGTGGCTGAAGTACTGGAAACATCGTAGCTATACTTTAATCCTCCAATGACAAAAAATCGCTTATCCTTATAAGGCTGTGACTTAAATCTTAACAGTAAAGGCACTTCTAAGAAAACAGATTCTGTACGGAATTCATTGATTCCACTAGAACCATCCATACCAGCAGGTCTTTGGACAAGCAATGAACGTTCGGAAAACGCAAAACCTGGAATAAATCTAAAATCGAAGTACTGTCCTATTTTGAGATTTGTGATAATATTTACGTTTAGGCCAGGACTATTGCCACTTGAAATCGATAAAATACCACTGTTAGTAAACTCACTTGATTTATTATGAATGTATCCTGTGGAATGTAGGCCTATCGTCAGGCCGAAATAAAACGGCTTGCTTCTAAAGTCCCAATAATTGAGATTAGTAGAGGTGGGGATTTGGCAATAAGCTGTCGTTCCGATTGTGGTTACAATCAGGAAAGTAAAGATTATTTTACGCCAGAATAGATTGTGCATATGCCTAAACTCAAAGATTTCCACTGTACTGAACGAAATCCTACCTTTTCTAGTATCTCACCGAACTTCTCATAATCTGGAAACGCTTGTACAGATTTGTAAAGATACTCATAAGCATTATCATCTTTCGAACCTTTTTTACCAATGAGCGGAAGAATGTTCTTGAAGTAAAAGTTATAAAGTTGCTTAAAGGGGAACATTTTGGGCTTCGAAAATTCAAGTATGACGACTTTGCCATCTTGTCTTAGAATGCGGTGCATCTCAGACAAACCTTTCTCAAGATTCCCAAAATTTCTTACACCAAAAGACACTGTTACAGCATCAAAATAGTGGTCTTCAAATCTCATATTCTCAGAATCACCAACTTCTAGTTTGATTATGTCTTCAACTCCTTTTTTCTTCACTTTGACATTTCCATGATCTATCATGACAGGAGAGATATCTAGACCAATTATTTCTTCAGGATTTAATTGTTTATGAATCTCTAATGCCACGTCAGCTGTGCCCGTCGCCACATCCAAAATCTTCTTGTGATTTACCTTGTCCAACATGTTTATGGCTTTCTTTCGCCATATGGTATCTATACCTAAGGTAAGCACTCGATTTAGTAAATCGTATTTAGGAGCAATGTTGTCAAACATTTCAGTGACTTGCCGCTTTTTAGACCCGGATTCAGAGTAAGGTTTGACCTGTTGATGCGTAGATTTTGACATGCTTTTCAGCTTATAGCTTCATGTAAGAAAATTCCTATACACAAAGCTAATGAAAGTATGTTCATAAGGTTCATAAATGCAGCATTTTGCGCCAATAATCGATGTAAAATGGGTATATTCGCATATTATTTTTGAATTGAATTATTATATATAAATGGCAGATAATCAGCGAATTGTAAAGGTGAACATCGAAGATCAGATGAAGACCGCTTATATAGACTACTCTATGTCGGTCATTGTCTCTCGAGCGCTCCCTGATGTGAGAGATGGATTGAAACCTGTTCACCGTCGAATTCTGTACGGAATGGACGATTTGGGGCTTGATTATAATAAGCCATATAAGAAATCTGCAAGAGTAGTAGGAGAGGTGCTAGGTAAGTATCACCCACACGGTGATGGGTCTGTATATGACGCGATGATTAGGATGGGCCAGCCATGGAGCATGAGATACCCATTGGTAGAGATTCAAGGTAATAAAGGGTCTATGGATGGAGATAGTCCTGCGGCGATGAGATATACAGAGGCACGGATGGATAGATTGAGTGATGAGCTCATAGATGATATTAAAAAGGACACCGTTGACTTCAAATTAAATTTTGATGACTCACTAGAAGAACCGACGGTCTTACCAGCTAAACTGCCTAATCTCCTTATAAATGGTGCCACAGGTATTGCGGTAGGTATGGCCACGAACATGCTGCCCCACAACCTGACTGAAGTTATAGATGGTACTATAGCTTATATAGAAGATCCAGAAATATCTATCGATGGTCTAATGGAGCATGTGAAAGCGCCTGATTTCCCCACAGGGGGCATCATCTATGGTGTAGATGGCGTAAAAGAAGCCTTTAGAACGGGAAGAGGACGTGTGGTTGTTAGAGCTAAGACGGATATTGAAGTAGCTGGATCAGGCAAAGAGTCCATTATAGTAAGTGAAATTCCTTTTCAAGTAAACAAAGCCAACTTGGTGATGAAAATCGCCGATTTGGTTCAGTCAGGCCGTGTAACTGGTATATCTGACATTAGAGATGAATCGGATAGGAAAGGTTTGCGTATTGTCATCGATATTAAGCGGGATGCGATGGCCAATGTGGTGCTGAGCAAACTATTCAAGTATTCTCCATTACAATCTTCTTATGGTGTAAATAATATTGCTTTGGTCGACGGACGTCCAAGGCAACTTAATCTTAAGGACCTAATCTCTGAGTTTGTAAAATTCAGATTACAAGTTATTGTAAGACGGACTGAATTCGACCTTAAAAAAGCTGAAGAAAGAGCCCATATACTTGAAGGCCTTATTAAAGCGATAGATAATTTAGATGAGGTAATCAAGATAATCAGAAGTTCTAAAACAGTAGATGAGGCTAAACAGAAGTTAATGACTTCTCTGGAATTGAGTGATGTGCAAGCCAAAGCGATTCTAGAAATGAGGCTCCAGAAATTAGTAAGTCTGGAGATGGAAAAATTAAGAGCTGAGTATGCAGAACTTCAGGAAGTGATTGCAGACTTAAAAGATATCCTGTCTAATGAGGGTAGAAGAAAGAATATCATTAAGGAAGAATTAAAAGAGCTCAAAGAAAGATATGGAGATCCAAGAAGAACTCAGATAACCTTCGCGGATGGGGATATTAATATGGAAGATATGATTCCAAATGACGAGGTCGTCGTTAGTATCTCTTCTTTAGGATATATCAAAAGAACAAATTCCAAAGAGTATAAAATACAAGGCAGGGGAGGAAGAGGATCAAGAGGAAGTAAGACTAGAAATGAAGATTATGTAGAACATCTTTTCGTTGCCAATAATCATAATTACTTGTTACTCTTTACAGAGCGGGGAAGATGCTTTTGGTTAAGAGTATATGAGATTCCAGAAGGATCTAAGACTGGTACAGGCCGCGTATTGCAAAATATTGTCAGCATTCCTAAAGATGATAAAGTCAAAGCTTATATCATGGTAGAAGATTTGACAGATCAGGAAGTCTTGAAGTCGCATAATATCATTTTTGCTACTCAAAATGGAATTATCAAAAAAACAAGTCTTGAAGCTTACTCTAGACCTAGAGTCAATGGTATTAATGCTATTACGATAAAAGAAGATGATACCTTGCTCGAAGTGAAACTCACGGATGGGAATCAGAATGTCATGTTAGCTAGTAAATCTGGTAGAGCTGTTAGATTTGAGGAGACTCAAGTGAGACAAATGGGTAGATCGGCAGCTGGAGTTAGAGGAATGAATATTAATGTGGAAGAGGGAGATAGAATTGTTGGTATGATAGTAGATAATCCCCAGGAAGAGGATAAGGCCTTGCTTGTAATATCTGAGAATGGATTTGGTAAGCGGTCACTCGTAAGTGAGTTTAGAATCATTAAAAGGGGCGGTAAAGGGATGAAGAGTATGCAGGTCACGGATAAAACTGGACAAGTAATCGCCGTGAAGAATGTAAATGAGACAGATGATCTGATGATAACAACCAAGGCAGGGATAATGATAAGAATGAAAGTGGCAGATATCAGAGTGATGGGAAGAGCCACGCAAGGAGTTCGGGTTATCAAACTGGGAAAAGACGACGCTATAGCAGATGTGGCTGTTATTTCTCTAGACAATTCGTCATCAGATGAAGAAGAATAATCTATGCTTAGAAAATCTTAACTAATTTTAAGATTCATTTAATAAAGTATATCAGTTAGAATGGTATGTGGTTCATAGAACCGAATCAATTTTTTTCTAAAATCAATAATTACGATGAAAAATTTATTACTAATCGTCTTCATTTCTTTGTTTTCAGGCGCAGCTGTAATAGCTCAGGACGCATTCAAAGATCTTAAGAATGCAGAGAAAGCAATTAAAAAGTATGTTTCAGATACGAATAATGGAGATCAATTAACAAAAGGAATCCAATTATTAGAATCTGCTTTTGCTTCTGATGAGGTTATGGCAGTTGCGAAATCATGGATTACAAAAGGTAAAGTTTTGTCCCAGTTGGCAGAAGTCGAAATGAGAAATAAGACACTAGATCTTGAAGGCACTTATGTGATAAATGCACCTAATGCAGCCAGAGATGCCTATGATGCATTTGTGAAAGCATCTACTATTGCTGAAAAGAAAAATGAGAAGAAAGAAATCCAATCAGGACTATCTCTATTAGAACCGACACTTAATAATTATGCCATACTTGCATATCAGAACAAGGACTTTGCAGGGGCATATGATAATTTCTCCAGAACGATAGATGCCTCAGAGAAGCTATCACAAATGGGTAAGGAGTCCAGGTTGTCAGAACCAGCTACTATGAGTGAGCAGTACTTTTTTACTGCAGTAAGTGCTTATTACAACAAGGACTTTGACAACGCTAAGCCATTTTTAGATAAGTTATATGCTGAAGGATCCAAGGAGGCTTTTGTATATGATGCCCTTTATAATGTCAATAAAGAAAGTGATACTGAGAAGGCTCTAGCATATCTAGCTAAAGGAAGAGAGGTCCTTCCAGATGATACTAGCTTATTATTCACAGAAATAAATCATTTCCTTAGTACAGGTGAGCTTAATACGTTAATTGGTAAGCTTGAGATGGCTATAGAAAAGGAGCCTGAGAATGTTTCAGTATATAACACCCTAGGAAGTGTCTACGACCAATTGCAACAGCAAGAAGAAGATCCAGCTAAGTCTGCGGAGTACAGAGAATCAGCAGAAAGCTACTACCAGCAAGTATTAGATTTAGATCCTAAAAACTTTGATGCTACTTACAGTATAGGGGCATTGTACTACAATAAAGCAGCTACCTATGTAGACGAGCTTAATGAACTATCAGCAGACTTTTCTGCGGCAGGGATTAAAAAGTATGACGCAAAGAAAGCTGAAATGGATGGATTGTTTAATCAAGCATTACCATTCTTCGAGAAGGCAGAATCAATGAATGAGAAAGATTTAAACACAGTCATAGCCCTAAAAGAAATTTATGCAAGACTTAATGATTTAGAAAAATCAAATGAGTATAAAGCTAAATACGATAAATTGGCTGCGGAAAGATAATCTGCAAACATAGAATATATTAAAGCAAGGCTTCTCTATTACGGAGAGGCCTTTTACTTTTGTACCATATGATAAAACGGTCTTATTCTAGTAGTCTTAACTTTAGGATATGACTTTGGGAATACGAGTTGCGGGCAGGCTAAGAAGGCGTAAGTCATTCTGTAAAAAAGGTAGCACCGTATTCCATTAATTACCCAAAGAATCTGAACAGTACTTAATGCCGTCCTGGACGAGCAAGCGTAAACTTAAAAGGCAAGATGAAAATGGGTAGGTCATAAATTATATCACCTAAACATTTATCTATGGTATTGTTATCACAATGTGTGGGCATTGACATCTCAAAAGCCACATTCACTGCATGTCTTTGCAAGCGTTATCAAGATGGGAGCATCGACTTAAGTGAGGTGGTTGAGTTTCCCAACACCAAGACTGGCTTCAATCAGTTGCTTAAGTGGCAACGCAAATCATTTTCAAAAGAAGTACCGTTAAGTTATGTGATGGAGGCCACGGGCATCTATTATGAACAACTAGCTTATCATCTCAACAAGCTGAAACTTCATGTCAGTGTAGTTCTTCCTAATAAGATTGTCCACTATGGGAAGAGTCTCAATGTCAAGACCAAGACTGATGTTGAAGATGCTAAAGTGATTAGTCGCTTTGGAGCAGAAAGAAAAC
>CAZIMH010000183.1:4293-6335 GCA_964540155.1 uncultured Saprospiraceae bacterium | reverse complement strand
CCCCCTACAACTTCACAAATTTCCTTGACGTGGAGACGCCATTGTCATTTACCAGCTTCAATAAGTAGAGGCCCTTTTGCATATCATTCAGGTTCAGTTCTATGATGGACTTGTCATGAATCTCTTCGATATAAAGTTGCCTTCCCGCTAGATCATGAATCTGGAGTTCTCCACTATACAATCCATCGAAATCCACAGTAAGTGAGGTGCTTGTAGGATTAGGATATAAATTAAATTCCATGGCTATCGAAGGCACCGCTTCAGTATGCGTCAGTCTACTACAGGAAAGATTACCACTGAGGATGTTTGCATATTCTTCTTTCAGTGTAGTAATCCTTTCTTCATAAATATCGAATACAGATAGACCTAAGTTATCTCTATCTATAAGGACATGATCCACAAAATCTATGGTGTTAGATGCGCCAGCAGGTAAGACATCTAAAGCGACCATTCCTGTCAAAGTTCGATTATCAGTATCTCCTAGATTTGCAGAAACCATGGACCAGCCATTATCATCCGTGGGTAGGTCAGGATAGGCGAATAGCGTGGTATCTCTAGAGTCGGGATTATATCCACTTCCTTCCGTAGTAACGGGAAGGCCATTTAACCACACAGCAGACAAGTAATTATAATATTGTTCAGGTACATTAGGGCTTACCGTTGCAGGAGGCGGATCACCTTGGCCATAATACCTGAAGTAATTTGTAAGCTCTTGGTTCAAGGAAACCAAGCTTCTGACAACAGCGATATCATCAGGTACCCGTATAAAACGAGGATCATTAAGATCAGGGCCATTATTATAAACATAGGATGCTCCTAACTCAATATGACAACCTACAAAGTCATTCTGAAAATCTCCCAAATCCGAATCATCCCATATACTCAGCTTAAAGTCGATGAGATCCTCTATACTTCTGTTAGTATAGGTCAGTCTAGTGAAAATGGACTTTTCACTCTCAGATGGTTCTACACAAGAAACAACATAGTCCAACTGATGGAATTCCATTTTCATTGGCGTACCACGTGATTCTGTATGAACTGTATTATCATTAAATACACTGAAGCTCATCTGATGTGGGATAAAATCAGGATTCTCCTTCAGCGCTATAGGATGGTCTCCTTGCAAAGGATCATATACCCCATCCTCATCATTATCATAAAAAGGGGCCATCTCATAATCAGGTGCAAAGAATTCTATATGCGGATTGCCAAAGGCAGGCCACATCAATATATCTTCTGGAATATTCTCAAGCACAAGCGTCCCATTTTGGAAATCCGATTGCAGACTAATTATTTCCTGACCCTCTATCTTCCATGCATTTTCATAAAAGCTGCAGAATGCCTCCAACATGACTGTATCATTTCGCACAGGGCCGCTGATATAATCATGACTATTTTCAAATGGATAAGTGGAGGCGGCTAGGAGAAGATTGCCAGATGGGTCAAAGCCCCCTGCCCATATCCCTCTAGAGAATGCCACATCAAACCAAGGCGCTTCTGTCTCAGGATTAAAGACAGGCTGTGCCGTACTTCCATTAAATCCTATTGTACCAGGGGCGATGTCCACCATATGTCGGTAATCATTCTGTATCTCCCTTTGGAACCCGAAACCATAGTCACATTCTGTAGTAAAGCCAATTACGAGTGTGAAGACGAGTATAGCAAGAAGTACGTATTTCATAATAGTAAAGTTGGTATGATATAACTTAGCTAGGCTAGGCGCTTATCATGTGGAAAAATAATGATTGATGACGTGGTACTCAAAAATAATAAATACTGTACAAGCTGGTACCTAGTACAAAATGTCAACGACGACATAAAGATGAAACATCGTATATCTAAAAATTGTACGTAAATTACATCTAGATAAATCAAAAAATTGTCATCACTTAGGATGATGTAAGGCACAACCTATTTGTTGCAATAATCCACTTCCAAGAACAACATTATAGAATAAACTATATCACAATGAGAGACTTAATACAAATTACTTTGATTATGATACTGTTTGCTTCAAGTGGGATCAGTCAGCAAATAGAATT
>CAZIMH010000183.1:0-4193 GCA_964540155.1 uncultured Saprospiraceae bacterium | reverse complement strand
TACACCTTTGCAAAATCAAGTATATTCATTGCATAAACCTGCTTAAGTAATAAAAAATGATAAAAAAATTATCAAAATTAATTGTGCCTGTAATTTTAGTAGTATTAGGCTCTCAATTTGTGATGAATCATTTTAGATTAAATTCTCAAATATCAAATTTAGAACTATTAGTTTCTGAAGGCTCGAAAATCGAAACAGTTCTTAACAAAGAATACAAGGAAGTAACAATAAAAATAGCAAAGCTTCCTGTGAAGTATTATGAATTTGAATACTCATTTAACTATAAAGGCAAACAATATAATGGCAATGAGAGCTTTTCTTCAATTCCAAATACACTTAGAGCAGAAGTTACATTCCTTCCTGAAAATCCAACAATCAACAATATAAATCCCATTAAAGACCTAAATGAATTAAAGGAAGATAAAGGCAGTTTTATAAATCTGATTATTGGATCTCTTATGATGTTGGTTGGTGGCTTTCTATTATATTCTAGAATTAAGAACATTCCTGCGAAGAATAATTTTGACAACCAAAGAAGTGAATTTTATAATAATGAACCTAAATCAAAAATTAGTGAGAAGAAGAAATTCAAAAAACAAAAAATAGAGCCAGCAATAATAAAGGAAGAAAAATTCCAAACAAAATCTGAAAATTCCTTCATAAATGAAATGAGGGCCAAAAGAAATAAACACGTAACAGAAGGAGTAAAATTAAATCAAGAATTCAAGAATGAAATGAAATTAAGAAGGGAAAGAGATTTTGGAGTAACTGACCATTCTAAATACCTCCCTAAGTCGACTTTGCTTCTATCTGATCTAAAGCAGATTAAATTTGAAGAAGAATAAGATTTCATACTAAACATGGTATTACTCCACTCTCATTATCGCTGGACGATGGGTACAAATAATCCGCCTATAATTCATTAGCAAATAATGAAACCAACTAGAACATTAATAAAAAGTAATAACTCCCTAGGTTAAGAATAAATTAGAAATATGAACTTTCAGAACAATAATAAATTCCAAATAGGGTTCATTCTAATTATGTTATCGGTAGGCGTACATTTAGCAGAGGATACATTTGACCTAGGAAATATTTTCATTATCATTTCTGGACTAATGGCACTTTCTGGATTTGTATTAATGCTTATGGGAGTTTATGATTCTAAAAATTCATAGGACAATAAAATAAATTACATTTTAGATGCATTAGAAATTTCTATTCATGTTTTCCAAAGAACTGATCTTAGATTAAAATTCCATTGTCTGATAATTAATTAATTTTTGTTAACTTCAAAGTCGAACACTTTGTCTAAACTTCAATAATAATATTTTAATCATTAACTAATTCTTACAGGGATTACACACTAAATCAAAATAGAACCATGAAATATCTAACAATTTTAATCCTTACAACCATCTGCACATGCTCCAGTGCTCAAAGACTTTTTCTGGAAGTAGATTACTCATCAGGCATACAAGATTTTGTAACGTTTGGATTTTCAGGTAATGCTACTCTAGGCATAGACACCATCTACAACGAGGAAAATATTTATGGAACACCACTGCAATCGAATGATCTTCGTTCTATTCAAAGAATACCAGATTACGGCAGAGACTGTCAATATGAAAACAGGTATGACGAGAATATAGATTCTAAAATCAATTTCAGACAAATGGATCTAACCAGTTTAAGAAGTAGATCTTTTGAATTTGTTCTAACCACACAAGACACGAATTTTAATATTCGGCTCACTGCTGAGGAGACACTTTTATTAGATTATTTTATCAGTTTCGAACCTGACACTTGTAGAACACCAGGCTTTCCACAGAGATTTCGTCTAGAACAAGACTTGGGTGAAGTTAACCTTAAGCCCTTAATGAGGTCCAATGGACTTACTGCTGTTAACTATATAGTTATTACAGTTGAAAATATAACAGTATTGACTAATACTCAAGAACATATCTTAGCTGGCTTTTCTATATCGCCTAACCCCGCAAGCGACTTTGTCACTATATCAAATGAAGATCATATAATCCAAGAAATATCTATTCTGGATCCACTTGGCAATACCATACAAAAAGAAAATGGGTTCCTCGATACAACCATCAATTTTGAATTAAATCCAGATCTTCAAGGTCTATATTTAATAAGAGTTAAGTATGATGACAATGAGATTTTGACACAGAAATTATATATTGACTAGTGCTTAAGGTAGGCAATAATGAAAAGATTCATATTAATAACAAAAACCACATTCAAATACCAATATGATAAATATTAAGTTTGAAGAACAAAAACCAAATCACTTAGGTTCAACCGGAGTTCATTTATACTCTGTCAATATGATAAAATCAAATAATGCTAATACCATAACTATCGAACCAACATCAAATGCCATAACACTTTACAAATACTATTGGGACGTTGCAGTTTTTCTAAGCAATAATGTACAACCAAGTGACATCAACAATTCGATAGAAACGTATGCTATCTTTGGAAATTCTAAAAACAAAAGCCTACTAAATTGCAAAGAAGAGAATGAAGGCTTAAAAATTGTTGGATACCTAAACAAAGAAGATGTAAAACAATTAGATAATTTCCTCAATGAGCATACGTTAAATAAACTAGAAGGAGTAAAGAAATACTATGAGGGTCTTTACCCAAAAGTAAAAGAAGAACTAGGCATTCTACTTGACAACGATCAAATAAAAATCATCAATTCTCTTATGCAAGAAATATGTAAATTCATAGAAGAGTGTCGTGAAGAAAATCGAGAAATAGTTTTAGTATACAATGCATAAAACCAGTCGCTAACAATTAGATAATCATTCCATCCTTATCTGCCATTACTCAAAGGCTCAACACATAAGTACGGAGAAATAATTATTTGATAGCTGCAAGTAAACTAAAATTTAATATGAGATATAGACAAACAATTGTGTTGCTATTAATGGCTTTTGGATGTAGTTCGCAAACTACCCAAAAAGGATATGCCTTAGATAAAAATAGTTACCCTCAACTTGATTCCCTAATTACTAAAATTATCCAACTTAATAAATCAGACGTCAATTTTATCATCCAACTTGAAGAATCACAAAATAGTTGGGAAAAATATGTTTTATCAGATTTGAGTATGAGATTTCCAAGTGAAAATAAAACAATCTATGGATCCATATATCCATCTTGTAGAAAAATCATTTTAGATGCTCAAGTCAAGCAAAGAATTACTTTTCTTAAACAATGGACGGATGGAATTAATGAGGGAGAACTTTGCTCAGGAACGATTCCAATTATTGAAGAAAACGAATTAGATCATAAAGAATTAGAGAGGCAAATTCGACTCCATAATATTATGGAGCTAGACACAATAGTATTTGACAAAGATTTATCACTTCAAGAATTCGTTAAGCTGGTTGATGTTGAACAAGGTTTACTTACACTTAGAAATATCAAATCAGGCAAATTTGATCTATATAACCCCATAAAGTCTAATGAATTCCTATATGAAACAGGCATCATTAAACCAGCAATATATTCTTTAGAAATCAAGTATGGATTTGAGAACAAATCTTCCAATACGAAGCGAATTAGAAAGTATGTTCGAATTGATAATTCACTAAACATTATGAACAAATCAAAATAGATTTAAAACATAAGATCCAAGCAGATAACAAGCTGCCGATTATCCCATACACTGCGGGATACGGGACATGTCATCACTTCGCACATCGGTATGAAAAACCAGATTTAGAATAATGAACAGAATAAGAAACAAAGAAATATTCAAATCTAAAATTGGAAACTTACTTGAAGAGAAAAACATATCATATTCATTTATTCAAGACACATCTTTTCAATACACAAAGATAAATGGACTTGTGTCTGCATTTGCGGCTTGGAGTGGTGGCACTTTTGCAATAAGCCAAGTTTTTATTGAAAAATTGTCCGACAAATTGGCGAAGACTGAAATACCCTTCTATATTCTTGATATCGATTATGTATCAAACGAAATTCAACTTGAACTATTTAAGTCAGTAAAATGGGGATACTTCGAATCTTGTTGGTTAGAACACGGTGAAATTAAGAGCCAATACAACTATAAAAAGGAACTAAATCCGTTCATAGATTACATTGAGCAAAGGCTGATTCAAATCGATAATTACTTTAATGAGAGCCCTATAAAATCATAC
>CAZIMH010000182.1:0-6385 GCA_964540155.1 uncultured Saprospiraceae bacterium | reverse complement strand
GCTGCCCTTTGACATAAGAGATATGAAAATAGATCAATCGGCTAATCTGAAAACTATTCCAATCGTTCTGGGATTAAAAAATACCTACCGACTTTGCTATCTATTTCTAATTCTAGGCTTAGTACTATTCTACTTACTAGAACAACCAGGATTGGTATCTCCGATATTCGTCACTTCTGGACTTCTGATTTATGCCATCACATTCTTTGCGATAGAATTGTCTAAGAATAAGCATGATGATATTTATTATAGTGGCCTGGTTGATGGCACTTTGGTGGCCAGAGGATTGGTAGTGATTCTTGCTACTATGATTAATAATGGTATTTAGATATTATCATCTAACATATCAGGTCGCAGCTTTTGAGTTCGCTCTATAGATTTGGCTTCTCTCCATTCTGAGATATTCTTATCATGACCAGAAAGCAATACCTCAGGCACTTTCATTCCTTTATACTCTGCCGGACGTGTATATACAGGCGGCGCCAATAAGCCATCCTGATGACTGTCAGTAAGCGCTGAGGTCCCATCTCCCAAGGTCCCTGGAATCAATCTGGACACAGCATCCACCACCACGGCGGCCGCCAATTCCCCTCCCGACAAAACATAGTCACCGATAGATATTTCCATTGTCACATGAAGATCTCTGAGTCGCTGGTCTATCCCTTTATAATGCCCACATATCAATAGTAATCGCTGGCCTAGTGATAGCTTATTAGCCATCGCCTGGGAAAAGGTGTCCCCATCCGGCGTTAGATAAATTACTTCATCATAGTCATGCTTTGACTTAAGTTCAGTGATACAATTATCTAAAGGTTCTATTTTCATAACCATACCCGCACCGCCACCGTACTGATAATCGTCTAGTTGCTTATGTGGACCTGTGCCATAAGGCCTCAGAGATATCACATTTACCTCTACCAATTTCTGGTCTATAGCACGCTTAAGTATCGAATGCTGAAATGGACTTTCTAGCAGTTCTGGTACAACCGAAATAATATCGAAAATCATAGATGACTAAAGGTAGATAAAATCATAAAGTGGATACTGTATATGTACAGTAGCTCTAAAGAAAATGGAAAGAGGCTATCCCAAAATGAGACAGCCTCTTTCAACTATATTCTTGAATAGCTTAAATGCTATTTTTCTATTGCTAATAAAGAGACATCAAAAATGAGTGCCGCGAAAGGCTTAATCGCGCCGCCAGCGCCTCTTTCACCATAAGCTAAATCATATGGAATGAATAGTCTGTATTTAGATCCTACACTCATCAACTGTAAACCCTCGGTCCATCCTTTAATCACCCCATTGAGTGGAAATGAGATTGGCTCACCTCTGTCAACACTAGAATCAAAAACAGTCCCATCTATTAGTGTCCCGTGATAATGTACTTTGACTTTATCTGTAGGACCTGGCTTCTGAGGACTAGTAGATGGCACCAATACTTCATATTGCAATCCGGATGCAGTCGTCGTGACTTCAGATCGTTTACCATTCTTTGCAAGGAAGGCTTCACCTTCACCCTTTACAGCCTCGCTGGCTTTCATTCTGGCTTTCTGCATATAATTCTGAAAATTAGTATTGGCCTCAGCAAGACTAATCTTAGTCTCAGAACCTGAGAGCACATCTTTCACTGCCGCATTAAATGAAGCTTGATCTAATTCTGTAATTCCTTGCTGCTTCAAATTCTGGGCAACAACCATCCCGACGCTATAACTTGTTGTATCCATTTGCGCTGTCAGATTAAGTGAGATAAAAAATAAAATACCTATTAGTATTCGTTGCATACTCTTCTACTTTTAAAACTTTAATTGATTTCTATTTTGATCTCAATTGAGAATAATGTTTAAAAAATAAAGGTATTGTTTCTATGCCTTTGTAATAGTTAAATAACCCATAATGTTCATTCGGTGAATGGATGTCATCTGAATCCAAACCAAAACCCATAAGCACTGATTTCACACCAAATACTTTTTCAAACATCGCAACAATAGGAATACTACCGCCTCCTCGTACAGGTAAGGGTTTTTTACCGAAGGCCTCCTGCATCGCTCTTGAAGCTGCTTGGTATTCTATAGTATTCGTAGGCGTCACCGCTGGAAAACCACCATGATGTGGCCGCACCACGACTTTGATACCTGGAGGTGCTATCTTTTTAAAGTGATCAGAGAACAACTTAGTGATTTTATCTGGGTGCTGATCTGGCACTAGTCTCATACTTATTTTGGCAAATGCTTTAGAAGGCAATACTGTCTTTGCACCCTCTCCTATATATCCACCCCAAATACCATTGACATCTAATGTGGGCCTAGTAGCTGTTCTCTCTAAGGTCGTATACCCGCGTTCACCAGACACCTCGTCTATCCCCAAGCCTTTTTTGTAAGCTTTGATATCGAATGGCGCTTTATTGATTGCTTTTCTGTCATCACTACCTAATTCTTGTACATCGTTATAGAATCCTGGAATCGTAATATGTCCATTAAGATCATGCAATGATGCAATCATCTTACTCAAGGCGTTGATTGGGTTAGTAACACCTCCGCCATACACACCAGAATGTAAGTCCTTGTTAGGACCTGTGACTTCCACTTCTACATAAGATAACCCTCTTAACCCGACAGTTACACTAGGGGTTTTATTGTCTATGATAGACGTATCAGATAAGAGAACGACATCTGAGCTCAACATCTTTGCATTCTTCTTGCAGAATATTTCCAGATTATCAGAACCTACTTCCTCCTCACCTTCTATCATAAACTTGACATTACAAGGGATGTTATTGTTCTTATTCATCGCTTCGAAAGCTTTGACATGCATATATAATTGCCCCTTGTCATCACAAGCCCCTCTTGCAAATATGGCTCCCTTAGGATGTAGTTTTGTTTTTTTCACAACAGGCTCGAATGGTGGTGAATCCCATAATTCCAATGGGTCAGGGGGTTGGACATCATAATGACCATATACTAGAACCGTCGGCAACTTAGGGTCTATAATTTTCTCTCCATATACTATGGGATGGCCAGCAGTAGGATACAGCTTCGTCTTCTCTAGTCCAGCATCACTCATCTTCTTTTTTAGCCACTCCGCCGCTTTTTTTACATCCTTAGCATACTTTGGGTCTGCTGATATAGATGGAATTCTTAGGAAATCCAGAAGCTCATCTAGATAACGCTTCTTATTCTTATTAATATAGGTATGGACTTTTTTCATGATTCAAATAACTGTTTTAATAGATTTGTATGGTACAAAAGTAATAGACTTGTCATGAAAATTATTAGTTGACTGTGAGATAGGTTACTTATCTTGCTAGTTTAGTGATTATGCAGTATTCCTTTGTCATATGTGGTGTACTTACTTTGCTCTTTGCGCTCTTGATTTATTCAAGAAAACAAAAGGAATTAGAGCACTGGTTACTAGCGCTTATATTTTTGCTGCTAACCGTAAACTGTGCTTATGTCTTTTGTTTCTTTAATAGTGAAGCTTCATTCCATGTCCTTATTTTTTCTGAGCTCAACTATGCCATACCACTACTATATGGACCTTTATTCTTCTATTACACCAAGGCACTGACAACGCAAGACTTTAAAATGAGGGCCAAGGATCGATTGCATTTCCTACCCTTCTTGATATTTTTCCTTATTGTTCTAGCAGATCAGCTGATACCTGGTGGTTTCTTACCCGATAATGCCCAGCATGGATACCCATTTCCGAAATTGATTCTGACACCACTGTATTTTTTTGCTTCTATCTTCCTTATTAGAAGATACCACCGAGGTTATCTAGAGGAGTATTCGTATGAGCAGGAATCAAATCTTATCTGGTTAAATTGGATTATAACAGGGGCCATTATTCTATGGGTCATCGCATCTGTGGGCTATGTTCTGAACCTATTCAGAGAGCATCATAAAATCATGATTTATGACTACTATACCTTGTCCTTTCTGGCCTTATTTATGTTTGCACTCGCTTTTATCGCTATAAAAAAGACCAATTTATTCGTTTTTGCCTCACCGCAAGAAAAGGAAAGTGGTGACAAAAGATACACCTTGCCTCCAGATCCCGAGTCTGAGGAGAATGAGACAGAGAACATAGAAGCTGATGCACTTAGAGCAGATAAAGCTGCGTTACTGAAAATAATGGATGATGACCAACCCTATCTTAATCCAGTTCTCAGTTTGGCTAAACTGTCAGAACTTTCTAATATCCCCTCTTATCGCCTAACCAAGGTATTGAAGACCTCAGAAGGTAGCTTCTATGATTTTGTGAATAAATACAGAGTAGAGCATATAAAGTTGTTACTAGATGAAGGGAAGGCAGCACAGTATAGTATCCTAGCTCTGGCGATGGATAGTGGTTTTAATTCGAAAGCATCATTCAATAGAATATTTAAAAAGCATGTAGGGATGACGCCATCCTACTACCTAAAGTCAATCACCTGAAAATTGCTTTTCTCTTAGAGACTCGTTGTAGTACTTTCCTATGGTCTGACGAATCTCATCATTCGTGACGTTTCTGTATATTTTGCCATCAGAGGCGTAGGAGATTTCTCCATTTTCTTCAGATATCATGATGGCCAATAGGCTGGTGTTCTCTGTAGCGCCTAATCCCGCTCTGTGGCGCAGTCCCAAATCTTCTGCTATGGATTGGTTCTCAGATACAGGCAATATGCAAGAGGCTGCCACAAGTTTGTCACCTTCTATGATCACAGCCCCGTCATGTAATGGAGCATTTTTGAAAAAGATATTCTCCAATAAAGTAGCGGACACCTTGGCGTCCAAGACACGACCTGTCTTGACCAATTCTGGAACATCTTTAGTGGTTAGAATCATTAATCCACCTGTCTTTGTTTTGCTGAGTTCCTTTGCCGCTTTGACTATTTCGTTAGTCAGCAATAAGGCTTCTTCCTTGTTCTGGAGCAGGGAAGTATTAAAAAATTTATCAAATAAATCTGACCGCCGCTTTAGCATATTGTCACCTACCATCAAAAGGAATCGTCTTATCTCTGGCTGGAAGATGACCATAATCCCTATTAATCCAATACCTGCTACAGATCCTAGCATGGTACTCAATAGTCTCATTTTGAGGTTGGTAACCACCGTAAAGAGTAGAAAAAATATAATTATTCCAATAAAGATATTGACAGCCGCCGTGCCCTTTACGTACTTATAAACCATATATATCAAATAGGCTGCAATGAGTACATCTAAAATATCAAGTACTCTTACATCCATACCCCCTATCTGGAACAAAAATTCGATACGCTTTTAATTATTGTCTAGCTAAAATTAATCTAAATATGTAAATGCAACCTCACTAACCTTTTATATACTTGACAGGACTGTTAGTATTATAAAAGAAGAAGGCCCATCTGTCAGCCTGCTCATCCAATATCTTAGATGTTGGCTTTCCAGCGCCATGACCGGCATTGACATCTATTCTCAGTATGACAGGAGATTCGCCCGCGTGACACTCTTGCAGACGAGCACCAAACTTAAAAGAATGTGCAGGGACCACTCTGTCATCATGGTCTGCCGTAGTTACCATAGTGGCAGGATAATCTACACCAGGTTTCAAATTATGAAGCGGAGAATAAGCTAACAAATTCTCGAATTGCTCAGGATCATCACTAGAGCCATATTCAGGCACCCATCCCCAGCCTACTGTAAACTTATGGTATCTCAGCATATCCATCACACCTACGGCTGGGAACGCTACAGCAAACTTATCTGGTTGCTGAGTCATACAAGCCCCTACCAGCAGGCCCCCATTAGAACCGCCAGCTATAGCTAATTTTTCTGATGAGGTGAATTTCTCTGCGATCAGATAATCTGCCGCTGCTATAAAATCATCGAATACATTTTGCTTTTTGTCCAGCATCCCTGCTTTATGCCAGTCCTCTCCATATTCTCCTCCCCCTCTCAGATTAGGCATCGCAAAGACGCCTCCATTCTCCAGTAATATCAATCTGGACACTGAAAATGACGGGGTCAGATTCACATTGAAGCCACCATATCCATACAAGTAGGCGGGGTTATTGCCATCTCTGACAAGTCCCTTCTTATAGACCAAAAACATAGGCACCTTAGTACCATCCTTACTTGTATAGAAAATCTGCTCCTCCACATAATCATCAGGGTTAAACTTCAATGCAGAACTAAAAAATGACTCAGAACTGTTGGCCTTAATGTCGTATCTATAAATTGAATTCGGTATAGTGAATGAATTAAATGAATAGAAGAATTCGGTATCCTCTTTTCTACCCCCAAATCCCGAGGCACTACCCAATCCAGGTAGCTTTACTTCCATTTCACCAGAACCGTTATAATCATATCTCTTGATGACAGTCTTGGCATCTTTGAGATAATCAGCCCATAGATAACCACCACCG
>CAZIMH010000181.1:0-6385 GCA_964540155.1 uncultured Saprospiraceae bacterium | reverse complement strand
TGGTAAGTAAAGTTAATAGTCTTCTTTAAGATATCATTAGTTTTAAATAATAGATTAACAGGTGTGCAGAGTTGTCTTCTATAACCTGACAAATAGAAGAAATTTGATCAGGAGCAAAAGTAGAAACTGCCGCAAATCCTAAGGAAATAATGATAGCAAGTATCATAACACCTATGGTGTCTGGCAGCTTGAGCAATTTATTATTTACTAAGCTCAGCATCGCAGCAAGCGCGGTAATGCTTATGAAGGTTTGAAACATAACGCCTAGTTTATTTTAAGATCAGCTAGATCAATGTAGAGCACGTCCCAGTTAGAAAACTGATTGGTCATTCCTGAGACTGAAATATCTTCTGCAACATAGGGTAGGACTTCTTTATTTATTGCCTGTCCATCTTCACCCAATAAGATGTAGTATCTATTATTCTTATCAACCTTAGTTTTCAGGATAGGTGGTGTGCCTCCGCTAATACACCGTATAGCACAACTTTTATGAATCTTGCCTTCTCCAGGTTTCATCGCACCGAAATAACATTTTGGGTCGATAATTTCACCTGTAAGTGAGACATTTGATTTTGCCTCACTCCTAGGGGGTGAGATCGCTCTATCTGCTAGAACTTGCTTAAGCGAAGCAGTCTTCTCTGTCAATTCCATACAAGTCTTACCATCTCCATAAATCAAAGTACCAGCCAATTCTACTCTTTTACCATTAAGGGATCCGTTCTCTTTCTCTATGTCCTTAATTATGCCGCTGGCTCCAAATTTTCCATATCCAACTAAGACGACATCATGCGAAAGTGAGCCCTCCAAAGTACCTTTATCTGCAATCACCATCGGCAAAGGATTCTCATAATAAGTACCTGTGATTGTCGTGATATTCCCAAACTCAAATTTGAAATTATTAAAAGGCTTCTGGAAAAACACGACGGCAAAACCTAGCACCGGAATAAAGATGAATAGAGGTATTAAAAACTTCTTTAAGAAACTAGCATTCTTCTTTGGCATCTCATCTTGCCAGCCTATGTAGAATTCTTTATCGTCTTTCATAACGTTTCAATTTTAGCAGGTTCTACGAAAGTGCCTTCGGCTTTAGGTATCGGGTTGATCCAGATAATATCCTTAATGGTTTTTACTTCATAAGTCTTGACTTTCTCAGTAAATGGTGGAGGAGATTGCCCATTCTCAGGTAGATACTGATAACCATGCCAGGGACAAGTAATACAGCCATCAATAATCTTTCCTTCGCCAAGTGGGCCCATTTGATGCTTACATACGTTATGTACAGCAGAAACTTTACCGTCATACTTGAATATCGCTATGTTCTCACCTTTGATATTTACAGTAGTTGCACACTTCTCACTCAAGTCATTAACAGATCCAACATTGTAAAATCCATTTTCCTGAAGTGCCTTTCTATCGGCTTTCAATCTAGAATTTTCTTTGAATCCTGCACACAAATGCAAACTAGCAATCAGCGCAAATCCACCAACTAAGAATACCCAATAGATAGGATGGCTCTCATACTGCAAAGTACCTAAAGCTACATGTAAGATAACCAAGGCATAGGCTACATAGACTCCCATATGCAAGGATTTCCAGACTCTAGGACTTAAATTTTTAAGCCAGAAGTCGTGACTAGTTGCTGCCATCATAAATAAGATAAGAAAGGCAAAGAATCCCAATACCTGAAAAGGAAACTCACTTATAGAGTTATATTTTACATTAGAAGTAAATATGCTAACTATCGGATTAGCATCTCCAAGTACATGAAACTGTATAATACAAAAGACGCTATGGACAAGCGCTATCAAAAACATAGACACTCCAAGATGCCGTCGATTATAGAGTAGTGGTAGAAAGCGACTATCTATACGACATAAAGGTCCTATAGCCAATACAATATGCAACAAGAAAATTGCTGTCAATGCAGTCGCTCTAATCAAAATAGTCTGCGGGGTAATATCTGGGTGTAAGACTATTTGAAAGACTACAAAGGATATTATAAGCAAGAGTATCCCTGCCCAGAGTATTTTGTCGTATTTCTTTTTTTGTTTACTCCAATGAATGGAGGAATAATTTTCACTCATGAGATAGCAAGTATTAATAGGAATGAAACTAATAGACTAATTATCACCCAAATAATGAGATGATTAACTCTTTGTGTCGTTTTCATAAGTGATTAAGATTTAAGCCATTTGGGAAGAAAGAGTATCCAGAAAAATACGAGGCCAGGAAAAAGCAAAACTTTAAAGAAAAAGCTACTGCCTTTGGTTCCTGGGTCCACTTTTCCTAATCCCTTGAATAGAAAAGCAATTGAAAATAAGACACCGATCAATAGATAGATACCGAAGATGGCCAAACCGATTGAAATGAATTTTTCCATAATTATTTTTTAAGTAATGCCAGCATAATTGATCCCTGTCAGTCGAGACATGTCGTAATCAATAGTACTAAGATCGTTTAGATTAAACTTTTTAATATCGTCATAGCCACAAGATCTAGCGATCACTTTGATGAGGTCATTACTAGCTGTAAAAAAATTATTCAATTGCTGCGCAGAGGCTTCGATGACGAGTCGTTGTCGCAGTCCTGGTTTTTGAGTTGCTATACCGACTGGACAATTGTTAGACCCGCAAGCTCTCATACCCAGACAACCTATAGCTTGAAGTGCAGAGTTGGATACAGCAATGGCATCAGCCCCCAACATCATCGCCTTGGCAAAGTCTTCTGGAACCCTTAATCCTCCAGTTATTATAAGCGTAACATCGCTGGCACCTACCTTATCCATATGTTTACGAGCTCTCGCTAAGGCTGGAATAGTAGGCACATTAATATTGTTTCTCAAGATAGTAGGAGCAGAACCTGTCCCACCACCTCGGCCATCCAAGATAATATAGTCAACGCCTACCTTTAGCGCAAAGTCAATATCTGCCTCTATATGGCTAGCGGCAATTTTAAAACCTACAGGAATTCCGCCTGTCCGATCTCTCACTTCTGCAGCTACTTTTTGAAAATCTTCTACTGTAAATAGGTCTGGGAAAGCTGCTGGTGAAATCGCATCCTCACCTACTTTTAATCCCCGTACTCTGGCTATCTCCTCCGTTACCTTATGACCAGGCAAATGACCTCCTGTACCGGTTTTTGCCCCTTGGCCACCCTTAAAATGAAAGGCCTGTGCCTTTATGACCTTATCCCAAGAGAAACCAAATTTACCCGAAGCCAATTCATAAAAATATCTAGAGTTACTCTCTTGCTCTTCTGGCAGCATCCCACCTTCTCCACTACAGATACCTGTCCCAGCTGCTTCGGCACCCATAGCCAAAGCAATTTTTGCTTCACGAGAAAGAGCTCCGAAACTCATATCCGAGACAAACATTGGAATCTCTAATTGCAGAGGTTTATTTGCCTTTCCACCAATTGTGACTTTGGTACTTACGGCATCATGATCCATTAATGGACGTGTCGCCAACTGAGCAGGCAGGAACTGTATCTCTTCCCATTTCGGTAAGGTATTACGATCTACACCCATCGAAGCAGAAGGTCCATGATGACCATAATTCTTCAATCCGTTTTGAGCCAGCTCTTTTATATACGAGGTATAGGGTTCGGTACTTTCGGGATGCGTATCTGCATATTGTCCCAGATACTTATCTCGGTCAAAGGGCTGAGGGTAATCTCGTAAGTATTGATCAATTTCGTCTTCATCTATCCATACCCAATCATCCTTTATAACGGCATAGAATTTATGAAGTACTTCGGAGTTATTATACTCACTTACCCCTGTATCATACCTATAATCCCAGTCGTGTAAGCCACAGATCAAATTTTCACCTTTGATATAGCCATCAGAGAGTAAGGCTCCTCTGTGCAGACAACGACCATACAGGACCGAAATCTCGTCTCCATATCTGATCAAAACCAAATCTAGTCCATTTACTTGTTGGTGAGTTGGTGTCTTTTCTTCTAGCTCTTTGAAACTACAAAGTTTGGCTTCTTTCATTAAAAGTGAATTATTTTATTGGGAATATCTAGTTATCGTAATACATCAGCTAATACTCAAAATTAGGAGATGCCTTTAAGTTAACAAAATAGTGTTCTTGCGCTATGATTTATGATTATAAGGGTAGTTCTGATGAAGATCATTCATCTCTTCTAAATAGAATATTACACTAATTAGTAATAGATAGGGACCTCATTTTTAATGACCTAAGTCCACTACTTCCATTACTTGCCTAAGAATTGTTTCTTCCATTTAGATTCATCATTGAGATCCTTATAGAAACTAAGGATGTCATCTTTCATTTTGCCTTTATTTTTTTCACTCAGAACTTCAGAAGAGTCAATCACAGAAAGCAAAGCCTCCCTTCTAGAATTATAGAACTCTTGGGCCACTTGCATTTCTTCTTTAGTAACCATAGTGCAGCGAAAATGCTTTTGCCTTATACTAGTCATATTTAGTCCTAGGGTAGGGGTCGCATATGGCTGATTCACAATACCAGAATAATCAAAATCGTAGGGTACTACAGAGACATTCTTTTGACCTGGTATTTTAATAATTTCAAGATTATGCTTGTTTAGAAATGACCAATCTTGATTGAGTATCATATATTGAAATAAGGAAAATCTTACCAATTGAGTCCTATCGAAAGCACCTGATGAAACAATACCAACTTCGATATTCACTACACCCGTCCTTGACATATGACTTTCAGGATCTTCGACAAAATATCCAGTTAGGTTGTACTTGCTTTTCTTCTCATCGCGTAATTCTATTTGAGCTAATTGCACCTGTACTGCCATTGTATCTATTTCTTGATAAAGCTTGTATACCGTATACTCTTTATAAAGATTTTGTTGATAACTATCACCTTTAGAACAGGGCAAGACCATTTTCAGATTATCAGTGACAGGGTCAGTAAATAAGGACTTAGGGAAATCTATTTTTAGTGGGGGTATCTGGCAGACCTCCTTTCTATGATTACCCCTCGCCCGTACTTTTATATCTAGTTCGTTATGAAGTAATTGATTTATAGAAGTGGTGAGTTTAGCCTCTTGCCATTCTTCCTTTATTTTATCTCTGAGTAACTTTTTGACATCGGTTTGTATGACGAGTTTGATGCCTTCGCCTAAATCTTGCATATAGGCAAAAGGACTATTTATAGCGCTTGCTTCTTTTTCTATATTTTGCTTTTCTCCATTGAGCAACCCTCGCTGATACTGTCCATTGTCATAAATCAGAACCTCACCAGATTTCCCAAATTTTATACTACTATCGACCAGAAATACTTTATTGTCATGCAAGGATACTATCTCAGGCATAGAGGTATGACCGACCACTATTGAGGATCGACCCAGTAGCATCAATATACTATCTGCGGCTGCCACATTAAAAGCTTCTGGATTTGCATAGCCCCGATACCAGAGTGGCCCATTATCAAAATAAAGCAGTTCCTCCAAAGCTGTAACATCCTCTCCTGGCTCTCCTGCATAAAGACTCTCCTTAAATATCTTATTAATCATCCCCAGAGATTCAGTTCTCTCGAGGACAGCTTTAGAAAATCCACCATGTACAAAAGCTGACTCATTTATTGTCAAGCAGACTGGTTTGGAGCGGAGCCATTGTCCCAGTACAGTATTGGCATTAAAGAGTTCTGGGTAACGGGTACGTAAGGCCCCTTGAGTATACAGATATTTGGGATTGAGAAAACGCAAGTCTGCATGCATAATCATCAGCTCATGGTTGCCTAGGAGCAAGTGTAATTTACCGCCTTCAGCTGCTGCTTGCTTCTCTAAATCAAAGATAAACCATAAGGCATCGGTGACCTTGTCGCCTCTATCAAAGATGTCTCCTATAATGACAAGTTGACCTTCTCCAAAGCTCCACTTTTGGTCTTGATCTATAATCCCTTGCGCTTGGAGTAGTTCTACAAATAAATCATGCTGACCATGTATATCACTGAGCGCCACCCATTTCTTTACTTCATCAAAATGAGTTTCTGTCTCTATATCGAAATCTAAAGCAGCCAAATCTACCACTGGCAGTCCTTCTCTATCAAAGGTGGAGGCCTCTGACGTAAGGACAATAGAATCTTTTGGTTGACCATCTTCTACCCATTTGAGAGAAATAGAATCCTCTTGAATAGTGATATAAGGCCCGTCATAGTAGTCGTACTTCTTCTTTTGAGCATACGACACCTGTGTCACAAAACAGATGAACAGGCATAGTTTAAAGAACTGCATTGGGTTGATTTAGGGTATTAACACAATTGAGGTTAATCTTAAACAAGATACATACTCATATCCTAAAGCAAAAACTTGGAGCAGGTCTACAAAAAATGCCAGATGCATAAAGCTCTAAAAGCGTTATTTCATCTGGCATTTTGAGACC
>CAZIMH010000180.1:0-6413 GCA_964540155.1 uncultured Saprospiraceae bacterium | reverse complement strand
ACTCAATTAACATATTATGATTTATTCGTATTTAATTTGCAGTCGGATTATTGGGCTCTAGCAACTAGAGCTTGACCGATTTTATCACTTACATATATACCAAGGTTGGTGTTGTTTTTTTAGATCAGGACGCAGGTCAAGGTTAGGAGACGACTCTCTCTTGTTAAAGTGATATTATAATCTTTTATATATATAATATTTCTTAATTTGTTGATCCTTTCTGAATGGAAGTTCAGAGAACTAACTGACTAACTACGTAAAGAATGAAGGTGCAAAATGAACCTCTACTAACCGACAATCCCAACCGATTTGTACTATTTCCTATAAAACATGACGATATATGGTCATTTTATAAAAAATCTGAAGCCAGTTTTTGGACTGCAGAGGAAATAGATTTACATCAAGACCTTACAGATTGGGAGAATAATCTAAATGATGATGAAAAGCATTTTATAAAACATGTGTTAGCATTTTTTGCTGCAAGTGACGGAATCGTCAACGAGAATCTTGCAGAGAACATGGTAAATGAAGTTCAATACACGGAAGCCAAGTTTTTCTATGGATTCCAAATCATGATGGAGAATATTCATTCCGAGACCTACTCCCTTCTGATAGATACATACATACAAGACAATAAAGACAAAGACTATTTATTCAATGCAGTGGAGAATCTTCCTTGTGTGAAGAAAAAAGCTGATTGGGCTCTAGAATGGATAGAGGATGCATCTTTTGCAGAGAGATTAATCGCCTTTGCCGCTGTAGAAGGAATATTCTTCTCAGGATCATTTTGTTCTATTTTCTGGCTTAAGAAGAGAGGTCTTATGCCAGGGCTTTCATTTTCTAATGAGCTTATATCTAGAGATGAAGGTATGCACTGTGATTTCGCATGCATGCTCTACAATGATCATATCATCAATAAACTGCCAAAAGAAACAATCAAGAAGATTATCTGTGATGCTGTAGAGATAGAAAAAGAGTTTGTCTCTGACGCTATACCGGTAAGGCTCATAGGTATGAATGCTGAAAGTATGTGTGAGTATATCGAATTTGTTGCCGACAGATTACTCGTCAGTCTTGGTAATGAAAAAGAATACAATACTTCTAATCCATTCCCATGGATGGAATTAATATCACTACAAGGGAAGACCAACTTCTTTGAGAAAAGAGTTGGCGATTACACTAAAGCTGGTGTAATGGCTGAAAAAGGTAAACAGATATTTTCACTAGATGAAGATTTCTAGTACCAAAAAAGGACTCGATAAATAACAAAACTACACAACCAAACCCGAGACTTTTTTAACCCTTTTTATATCAACTCACTATGCAAGTAATCAAAAGAACTGGACGTACTGAAGACGTTAGCTTTGATAAAATTTCAGCACGTATTAAAAAGCTATGCTATGGATTAGATCCAGGCTTTATAAAACCATTGGAAATTTCCCAAAAAGTTATCCAAGGCTTGTTCGATGGTGTGAGTACGACAGAGTTAGATAATCTAGCTGCAGAAACTGCCGCATCGTTAGCTACCGAACATCCGGAATATGCGACTCTGGCTGCCAGGATTGCCATTTCGAATCTGCACAAGAATACAGACAAGTCTTTCTCAAGAACAATGAGAAGATTATATGAGTACATAGATCCCAAAACAGGAGAATCAGCAGGACTCATCAGTGATAAGCATTTAGGTATCATAGAGGCCAATGCACAAAGAATAGATTCTGCGATTATATATGATCGTGATTATAGTTTCGATTATTTTGGATTCAAGACGTTAGAGCGGTCATATCTTCTACGAGCTGATGGTGCTGTCGTAGAACGTCCACAGCATCTTCTGATGAGAGCGGCGATAGGAATCCATGGTGAAGATGTAGATTCTGCTTTAGAGACTTATAATTATATGTCTGAAAAGTGGTTTATCCATGCGACGCCAACCTTATTCAATGCAGCTACACCTAAACCACAGCTATCATCTTGCTTTCTTCTATCGATGACGGAAGATAGCATTCCAGGAATTTTTGAGACTTTGACTAGATGTGCTAAGATATCACAGTCAGCTGGAGGGATTGGATTGAGTATCCATAATGTGAGAGCGAAGGGTAGCTATATAAAAGGTACAGGTGGTACATCTAATGGTATCATCCCAATGTTGAGAGTATTTAATGATACGGCTAGATACGTAGATCAGGGAGGTGGAAAGAGAAAAGGGGCTTTCGCTGTTTATTTGGAACCATGGCATGCAGACATTTACGATTTTCTTGACTTGAAGAAGAACCACGGTAAAGAAGAACAAAGGGCGAGAGATTTATTCTATGCCATGTGGATTTCGGATCTGTTTATGGAGAGAGTAGAAACCAATTCAGAATGGTCTCTATTCTGCCCTAATGAAGCCAAAGGACTGGCAGATGTATATGGCGAAGAATTCAAAGAACTATACGTTAAGTACGAATCAGAAGGACTAGCAAGAAAGACAATCAAGGCAAGAGACCTTTGGTCATCTATCATGGAATCCCAAATAGAGACAGGAACACCATATATGCTATATAAGGATGCCTGTAACGAAAAATCAAATCAAAAGAACTTAGGGACTATACGTTCTAGTAACTTATGTACAGAGATATTGGAATTTACTTCTCCCGATGAAGTTGCTGTCTGTAATTTAGCTTCTATCTCTTTGGCAAAATTTGTCAATGTCGAGAAGCAAGAATATGACTTCCAGAAGTTATATGAAGTAACCAGAGTCGTTACAAGAAACCTTAACAAGGTTATAGATGTCAATTACTACCCAGTCAAAGAAGCAGAGAATTCCAATATGAGACACCGTCCTATTGGGATTGGTGTGCAGGGGTTAGCGGATGCCTTTATTCTTTTAGGAATGCCATTCGATAGTGAAGCGGCAAAACAACTGAATAAAGATATTTTCGAGACAATATATTTTGGAGCTGTAACAGAGTCTAATGCGATATCTGAGCAGGAAGGTGCTTACCAAAGTTATGAAGGAAGCCCATCTAGCAAAGGACAGTTACAATATGATATGTGGGGAGTTACACCTTCTGATAGATGGGATTGGGCAGGATTGAAAGACAAAATAAGTCAACATGGTCTTAGAAACAGTCTCTTATTAGCACCTATGCCAACGGCTTCTACTTCTCAGATATTAGGTAACAATGAGTGCTTCGAGCCTTATACAGCGAATATCTATACAAGAAGAACGCTTTCAGGAGAGTATGTCGTTGTCAATAAGCATTTGTTGAAAGACCTAATACGTCTAGGCAAATGGGATTCTGAGATGAAAGAGCGATTAATAGCCGCTAATGGTAGTATCCAGCATATGGATGACTTGCCACAGGAAATCAGAGATTTATATAAAACGGTGTGGGAGATCAAACAGAAAGTGATTATAGATATGGCAGCAGACAGAGGTGCTTACATCTGTCAGAGCCAAAGTCTCAATTTGTTTATGGAAACACCTAATCTAGCAAAGTTAACATCTATGCATTTTCACGCATGGAGAAGCGGTCTCAAGACAGGCATGTATTACCTGAGATCTAAAGCAGCAGTGGACCCTATTAAGTTTACGCTAAGTGCGGATTACAAGAAGAAGTATAATCAAGAGAAAGAAGTAATGGACCTAGCAAAGAACCAAGGGCAAGAGCAGCCGGAGGTGATAGAAGGAGAAGTATGTACAATGGATGACGGTTGTCTTATGTGCGGTTCATAGAGAAATAAATTCCAATACCTATTTATATAAAAGAGGCTTTGTGTAATGCAAGGCCTCTTTCCATTTGAATTAGTGACAATTGATAGACATTCATTTTTTATTTACCTATTAGATTATGAAGATACACTTACATTAGGCGGAGAATAGGCAGGGAGTTATAGTTCATGTACAAATTGGGAGTTAAAAGTCATTTGAACCCAAAAGATTGTAATGAACTTGAGACATTTGGTATTATCTATTTTGCTTATCTATTTGCAGTTGCCTTTAGCTGCTCAGATATTCAATATCAAGGCTGCCAAGAAAGACCAGAGATTTAACTCTGAAGTGCTCATAATAGATGTGAATCATGATTTGCTACAGAAATCAATAACATCTAAATCATCAAATCTCAATCTGTCACTACCATTTTTTGAAAGTAATGACTTGAAACTACAGCTAGAGTCAATTAAACTGCACACTGACAATTTTCAGGTATATGAGCACAATACATTAGGTAAGCAAGCGGTGACCTATAATATGGGTCATTATTACAAAGGAAGTATTGAGGGGATTGTAGATAGTAGAGTAACACTGACTATTCAAGGTAATGAAGTTTCTGGGGTCATCTGGGATGGAGATAATTCATATGACTTTGGTAAATTGAAAGATAGCGGGGATCATATACTCTATAAATCTAATAGTATCAATGAAGACTTGTCTTTGAAATGCGCGACTGATACAAAAGACTTTAAGCCTTCAAAGCAAACCTTTAATCGGAGTAGTACTTCTTGTTCCACAGTAGTAGAAGTATACTTTGAATGTGATTTTCAAATGTATCAGAACTTTGCTTCATCCTCTACCTCAGTTACAAATTACGTGAACACCATGTTTGCAGAGATGCAAACGCTATATAGCAATGAAAGCATTAGCATTCAGATATCAGAGATTATGGTATGGACAGCTGATGATGGATATCCCAATGGGGTAGCGGCCTTATCACAATTTGCCACTTCCACCTCCACGTTCAACGGTGATGTGGCGCACTTACTTACTAATGATAATGGGTCAAATGGCGGTGTGGCCTACGTGAATCAGCTCTGTGGTAATAATCCATATGCCTATAGTGATATTTTAAATTCCACAGCGGTCTTTCCTACTTATTCGTGGGATGTGCAGGTAGTCTCCCATGAGCTTGGCCACAACTTTGGATCATCACATACACATGATTGCGTGTGGGGACCTAATAACAACCAGCAAATAGATGACTGTGGAAATATAGCGGTAGGAGGGGCGAGTTGTTACGATCCCAATAATCCAATTGTCCCGTCAGTGGGTGGCACTGTAATGAGTTATTGCCACCTCAATAACGTAGGAATTAATTTCAATGAGGGGTTTGGACCTGAACCGGGACAGCTAATAAGAGATAGACATGCACAATGCATGTGTGATAACCCCGTTTGCGAAGAAGCTAGCTTACTGACCTCAAGTGGTATTTATCCTGCTGATCCAAACAGTGGTAGTGGGGCTTCATCTAATTCTGCTACGCATGCAGATTGGTTTGAATTTACCCCTGACACTAATGGGGCAATAGATTTCTTTTCATGCAACGAAGGGGTAGACACTAGAGTATGGTTGCATTCTGGAAGTTGTAGTTCGCTAGTATTTCTAGCACTCAGTGATGATGATTGTACAAGTAGTGGAAGTCTTAATTATGCTTCAGAAATTCTCAATTATAGTGTCATAGCAGGAACAACGTATTACATAGAATGGGACAACAGATGGAGTTCTGCTTCTTTTGATTGGGAATTCGTATTCATACCTTCTGGGTCAAGTATGGTGGATGTCTCATGTCCTCCAACCTACAATGCAGCGAATAATTGTGATACCCTAGATTATCACCCTGATGTTACTGGCTATGCGATGAGTACAACAATGGGTGCTGTTATAACTTATTCTGACGTGATTGCATCCACCTCATGCACCGTATCTATAGATAGGACATGGCTGGCTACAGATGGGGGAGGCGCTAACGCAAGTTGTGTACAAAACATTTCTCTGAACGATGAACAAGCCCCGCAGATAGACAGCTGCCCATTGAATATTACAACACCATCCAATGCCAATTGTCAAGCCAGTATCTCTTGGACAGAACCTGTGGTTTCTGATAATTGTACAGTGGTGACGATAAGTTCTACTACCAGTTCAGGTTCTCTTTTTGACCTAGGTACTACAAGTGTAACCTATACATTTCAGGATGATTGTACGAATGTCAGCCATTGCGTATTCGATGTCACTGTAACAGACAATTGCAGTGCTACTAATCCAGTAGATTGTCAAGGAGATACATTGAGCCTATCTGGAAACCTTAGTGACTCACTATATGTAGCAGACCAACTCTTAGAAGCGACAGGCGTAATTTCGCCAACGACTTCAGCACAATTCCAGTCAGGAGGAACTATCGAGTTATTGCCTGGTTTTGAATTAGAATTAGGCGGCCAACTAGAAGTAATACTTGACCCATGTGCCAACTAACTTCTCTAAGATTTAATCAACCTAAGTAAATATTCGCCATAACCGCTCTTTTTTAGGGGTGCAGCTATTTTTTCTAATTGCGCTTCGTTAATATATCCCATGCGGTAGGCTACTTCTTCTATACAACCAATCTTATAATCTTGCCTTTGTTCTATCACACGAATAAATTCTGACGCTGCAGCTA
>CAZIMH010000179.1:0-6439 GCA_964540155.1 uncultured Saprospiraceae bacterium | reverse complement strand
GAAAGAGTCGGGGTAAGGATATCGATGCAGCTTGTGGACAGCTAGCCAATAAAGGTTAGTGGTCATATGAGTAAACGATATTTCCTTCTAAACCCAACCCAATGTCTGATAAGCTTAAGTTTTTTATATATATACTTGCGATAAGCCTTGCTAGCCCGCTTATATCCCAATCACAACTGACAGGGATTCCCATTACTACAAAATCAGACAATCAGACGAGGCTCGGTGAGCATCTGAAATCATATGATATCTATGAAATTGATATCAATAAAGCCTCTCTCAGCCAAAGTCTAAAGGGTAAACTAACCCTGAACCTAGGGTCAAGAACCATAAATCTGAATACCTTCAATGATAACCTACTCGTAAGTTACAAAAGTAAAACCAGCCTGCCCTTATTTCTAGGCGGTAGTGCAGCGGGTGGAGGACAAGTGAGCTTGACCATAAATGATGATTTTATCTATGGATTTATCCATGTGGGTGGTCAGCAATTATTCATAGAGCCCCTAAGGTATCTTATCAGTGATGCACCTAAAAACCAATATATCGTATACAACGTCAATCAAGTCATCGAAGACAAAAAGCATGTATGTGGTGTAACCGAATCAGAAGACAAAATAGAAGAATTCAGTAATCTTAGATCCATATCAGAATGTAAAATTATGGAAATGGCCATCGCCAATACGGATGACATGATTACTAAGTATGGTGATGTATCAGGAGCCACTAACCACAATCTCGGTGTACTTAATAATGTACAAACTCATTACAGATCAGAATTTGATAAAAATTTCGAATTTGATGTCATAGCACATCATCTACCTACCACCTCTTCACAGAATCCCCTTCAGCCAAATACGTCGAGCACTGATGCAGGCACCTTGCTGGCAAGATTCAGAGATTGGGCTCAGGGGCCAGGTTTTGCGGGTGGCGGTGATACAGGTGGTAACACAGGAGGCTTTGGTATAGACTACCACATCGCTTCTTTGTGGACAGACAGAAATATACAATTCAATGGAAATGGCGGTGTTGTAGGATTGGCTTATACGCCAGGGTGGCATAATCTATTAGAAGATTACACCTCCGCTGCACCGACGATAGCTGCCATGGTCACGCATGAGATAGGACATAACTTTAGTGCTAATCATGATGCGTCAGGATCTAATTATATCATGGCGCCCTCAGTGACCGTAACTGGCAACTGGTCTACAGTATCAAGGACGGATATGAATAACCGTCTAAATAGTCAGACCTATCTGGCAAACTGTTCTACCATCGGTGCGCCGACAGCTAATTTTCAACAAGAAGCTATTGCCGTATGTACAGGAAGTACTATAGAGTTCGAAGATCAGTCGCAGTATGGCGCTACGAGGACTTGGGATTTCTTTGGAGGATCTCCTGCAACTTCTTCTGACGAAAAACCAGTCGTTACTTACAACTCCACTGGATTATATGCGGTAAAAATTACCTCTACAAATAGCGCCGGTTCTGATTCTCATTTTGCATACGTAGATATAGAATCAGCGCCTGCAGATCCATGTACCCCATCTGGTGGCAATGGAGGGAATGGCGGCATCAATCTAGTCACCCTCAATAATCTAAACAATAGCACTACGACTACTGGTCTCTACGAAGATCACGCCTGCGACTATGTGGCATCTGTAGAAGCTGATACTGATTATAACATGGTAGTAGGTGTCGAAAACGTCACTAGACTAAGATACTTTGTAGATTATAATAATGATGGAGATTTCGATGATGCGAATGAGGCGTCAAATATGTATTCATTCTCAGGAAATGGAAATTTAGGATTGACCTTCTCTACGCCAGTATCTCCAGTAGAAGAGACAATACTCAGACTAAGAGTTATCGTATCCTCTTCTAATATAGGAGCTGATGGTTGCACAGTACCTACTACAGGACAAGTAGAAGATTATGGATTGTACTTCCCGATTACTCAGGTATTTGGTTGTACTGATTCTTCTTCGAGCAACTATAATCCAAATGCAACGGTGGATGATGGTACTTGTAATAATGGCAGCACAATGACCTGGTACAGAGATATGGATGGTGATGGATATGGTGATGCTAATAACACGACTACGGCTTCTAGCCAACCTACAGGATATGTAAGCGACGATACGGATTGTGACGATGGTAGTGCCAGTGTTTTCCCAGGAAACACAGAAGTATGTGATGGCGTAGATAATGACTGTGATGGTCAGATAGACGAAAACGTTACTAATACCTATTATGCTGATAATGACGGTGATGGTTACGGCAATGCTGCTTCTAGCACACAAGCCTGCGCTACCCCATCTGGCTATGTCAGTAACAGCTCAGATTGTGATGACAATAATGCCAATGTATTCCCAGGAAACGCAGAAGCGTGTGATGGTGCAGATAATGACTGTGATGGACAGATAGACGAAAACGTTACTAATACCTATTATGCAGATAATGATGGTGATGGTTACGGTAATGCTGCTTCCAGCACCCAAGCCTGCGCTACCCCATCTGGCTATGTGAGTAACAGCTCAGATTGTGATGACAACAATGCCAACGTCTTCCCAGGAAATACAGAAGTATGTGATGGCATAGATAATGACTGTGATGGTCAGATAGACGAAACAGGCAATAGCACCTTCTACTTAGATAATGATGGCGATGGATTTGGGGATAGCAATAACAGCATAGTAGATTGTTCACCACCGAGTGGGTATGTGACTAATAGCGCTGATTGTGATGACAACGATGCCAACAATTACCCGGGCAATATAGAAGTCTGTGATGGAAAAGACAATGATTGCGATGGGCAGATAGATGAGAATGTCATGCTTACATTCTACCTAGATGCAGATAATGATGGACACGGTGATGCTTCTAGTAGCACCCAGAGCTGCTCTGCGCCGTCTGGCTATGTCTCTAATGACACTGACTGCGATGATTCAGATTCAAATAATTTTCCAGGCAATCCAGAAGTCTGTGATGGCGTAGATAATAATTGTGATGGCGTTATAGATGAAGGATGTGGTGGGTCGAATAGTTGCGATGGAGCTATTTTGGTTATCAATCAAATCACACAAACTTCTTATCATGCACAGGTTGGTATTATATCTTCTACTACAGTGAATAGTGCTTCTAATATTCTATTTACGGCTGGCGAATCCATAGACCTACAAGCTGGTTTTGAAGTAATTCAGGGTACTGACTTTGAGGCGAGAATAGAATCTTGTTCTTCTGCACAATCAAGTCCCGTCTCTAGAAAAGGCTTCGATGATACTGAAAATAGCATAGCACAATCTTTCAATCTTGATGACGAAGTCAATGCAACTATCATCACCATTAATAACATCAACCAAATGGGCGGTTATATCAAGGTGAGGGATATTTCAGAGTTCTTACAAGCGGCGGCAAAATCGCTTGACAAAGGTACTTACCGATTAATTATCAATGACCTAGAAAAGGAAGTCCAACATGACATCGTTGTCATAAGGTAAGTGCTTATTTAGGTAGACCTTTATAGCTAGATCTTCATCTTTAAGGTCTTCTATTCTATCATTTTTGACCTTCTTTGAAGGATCAATCAGGCTAAAATTGGCCCCATTTACACTAGCTCATATCTTAAAATTCACGTTTTTGTCAGCCAAATCATTCTTCAGGACGTTTTCTGGGTAGAAACCCTTAAAGAATACTATCATTGATGTGTTACCTTGGGTTTTCAATATGCAATCCCAATGCAAAATGAGATGATAATGATAAAGCCCTTACCTATTCACATATTTTCCCTTTTTCTATTGTTTACATCAGCTATGCTGCATGCTCAAGACTTAGAATCTATACTGGATGATAAATTCAGCAGCTACGCCACTTTTAATCAAGATTTTAACACCATAAATGAAGCCTTAAAGGATGAGGATGGTAATGGCATCTATGATATTAACATCGCTGGCTTTAATCTCGATCTCTACTCCTATGATCTGGTGAGTAGCAATTACAAAACGATATTGTTGGATGAGAATGGCACACAAGAAATATCCGTCAATACAGATATAAACTATAGAGGAATCATAGACGGGATGCCAGCATCTTTTGTGGCCTTGACTATAACAGAAGATTTTATTTTCGGATCGATCAATGACGGTATTAATACATACTTCGTAGAACCTGCCAGAAGATTTACTTTGGAGGAAGAAGAGGAGAGATTTGTCCTTTATAATGTATCGGAGGTAAAGGAGAATAGCCATTCCTGTGGTGTAGAAATGGTCGCTGGGAAGCAAGAAGAATTAAACCAAAGTCATCCTCAACGTTCACAGATGGGTTGCGTAGATTTAGAACTATCCGTCGCCTCTGATCATCTCTATTATACTCAAAATGGCTCTACGCCTGAAGGTGTCATAGCCATGACGCTAGGCGTTATGAATCAGGTGGATACCGACTACGACGATCCCTTCTCTGATGAAATCAGATTTAAAATCACAGAAAACTTTATATCAACCTGCAGTAGCTGTGACCCCTGGAGTGCTTCTTTAAATATCACAACTGTTCTTGATTCATTCAGATCGTGGGCGCTGGCAGGAAATTTTACTAATGTACATGACCTAGGACAACTATGGTCAGGTCGTGACTTCAATGGAACGACAGTGGGTGTGGCTTACATAGGGGTTGTATGTAATAGCAGTAGATATCATGTATTGCAAAACATTGCAGATAGTGGGTGGCAATTACGAGTATTGACCTCTCACGAGATAGGTCATAACTTCAACGCCTCGCATGATACAGCAAACTCATTTATCATGAGTCCAAGTCTTAGTAATACCACCTCATGGTCAGGTACTTCCGTCACTGCAGTAAACAATCATGCGGCAGGGGCTTCCTGCCTAGCGGACTGTTCCTTGCACATCACTTCCCAGAATACACCAATCACCTGGGTAGCGGATGGAAGTGCAACGGCTACCGTAACATGGGATGTAAATGGGTCTACTGGCTCTAGTGGCTGTTCTAATGTAGACATCCTTTTTTCTTTTAATGGTGGAGGATCATTTCCATATACACTTGTAGCCAATACGAGCAATGATGGAACTGAGTCTTTTGTCATTCCTTCTATTCCTAGTACCACTGAGGGCAGAGTGCAAGTTATCTGTACAGCCAATTCTATAAATGATATCAACAACGCAGATATAAATTTAGATTCACCTTGCAGTCCACCATCTAACTTTTTTGTGTTTACAGGTCCAGTGGATTTTACCGTGGGACAGACTATAAATCTCAATGTGACTGACTACTACACACAAGATGAATACACCGCATCTACCTTCGGCAGTGTGGGGAATGTAGGCAACAGAGCTAATGTCAATTCACCTAATTGTGTCACAAGACCTGGCACCAATTATGAAACCTTCACCTTCACTGTAAGCGAAAGTGGCGGTTACACTTTCACTCAGAATCCTGCCTTTGTAGCCTGTTCTCTATATGACGGCACCTTTAATCCGTCAACGGCATGCGCTGGTTTTCTAAATTCAACCTTCTATGCATCAGGAGCAGGTACCGGGATATCTAGTACACCAGTTACTGAAAACTTGACTGCAGGCAATACTTATGATTTAGTTGTGGCTGACATATTTGGAAATCCGGAATCAGTGAGTTTTAGTGGCATAGGAGAAGTGGGTGTCTCATCACCACCCTCTGGATACAGCTACACATATATTGCTATAGACAAAGTAACTGATATTATAGAGATGCAAAACGCGACAGGTATCTTTACAGGTCTTGCCGCTGGAACTTATGATATATATGGTATTTCTTACGAAGACGATGGCGTCGTCCCTGATGTAGATCCTGCAACGCTAGTCGGACAGACCCTTAGCAATCTAATTAGTAATGGCACCTGTGTATTAGTCAGCTCTAACTCCGTAGAAATTAGTGTGACCAGCACTTCCACGACGTGGTATTTAGATAGTGATAATGATTCGTTTGGTGATGCCAATAGTTCTATGATGTCCTCTACTCAGCCTGCAGGATATGTCGCTGACAGTTCAGATTGTGATGACTCAGATAATACTGTATATCCTGGCGCAGCAGAACTCTGCGATGGACAAGTCAATGATTGTGGCACCACCTTAGCGGTTACAGAAATAGATAACGACAATGATCAGTATATAGAATGTACACTTGATGCAGGAGGCTGGGATGGGCCAGGAACTGTCGTCGGCGGTGGAGATTGTGATGATACAAATGCCAATGTATTCCCCGGCAGCACAGAAGTTTGTGATGGGATAGATAATGATTGTGATGGTCAGGTAGACGAGGGAGTTGGCACGACATACTACGTCGATAGTGATGGTGACGGATTTGGAGATAGTAACAATTCTATGGTAGCTTGTTCTATGCCGAGCGGCTATGTCTTAGACAATACCGACTGCGATGATACTGATGGTAATAA
>CAZIMH010000178.1:0-6446 GCA_964540155.1 uncultured Saprospiraceae bacterium | reverse complement strand
TAATTTTTGCCAACGATTGATACAAAGTATTCACACTTGTCTTGCCGCCTAAGGCTGTATTGTAAATCTGGAACCCATGAGGTAGTTTGTCTTTCTTTAGGGCAAGTATATTAGCATGTACCACGTTGTCTACATAAGTAAAATCTCTACTCTGCTCTCCGTCGCCATGTATCGTTGCCGTTACATTAGCAAGTAGCTTCTCTATGAAAAGTGGAATCACCGCTGCGTAAGGACCATTAGGAGATTGGTTGGGTCCAAAGACATTAAAATAACGTAATCCTAATATTTCCATCTCATACAGCGAAGAGAATAATCTAGCATATTCTTCCTTAGTTCTCTTTGTCAGTGCATAGGGCGATAGGACATTTCCGATAGATGATTCTACCTTTGGAATGGTCATGTCATCTCCATATACTGAAGAAGACGATGCGAATACTATTCTTCTGACCTTCTCCTCCTTTGCTGCCAATAAGATATTTAGAGTGCCATTGATATTATTGTTATGGGTCAACCATGGGTCATTGATAGACCGTGGAACAGAACCTATTGCTGCTTGATGTGACACATGGGAGATGTTTTGCATGATGCGCTTGCATACTGAGGCATCTGTAATATCTCCTTCTATAAACTCAAGTTTTTTATTAGCAACGAAAGGAGTAAGATTTTCCTTGTAACCCGTCATTAAGTTGTCTATCACCCTAACTAGCGTAACTTCCGTATCGTCCAATAACTTGGAAACTAGATTGGATCCTATGAATCCCGCACCTCCTGTAACTAAAACCCTCATACTATAACGTTAAGTATGTTACTTCTTCTGGAAAATCAATGTCTGTATACAATCCTCTTATATCAAATATTATAGGATTATCTCTCAAGTATATACGCCAATCTTCGAATAATTCAGTCTTGTATGTGTCATGAGACACTGCCGCAATTAGAATGTCATACGTTCCTTCTGGCTTAGCTAGTAATTCTAGATTATACTCAGCCCTCACTTCTTCTGCCTTTGCCATGCTATCTACCACATCTACACTAACAGCAAAATCCTTAAGTTCTTTAATAAGGTCTACCACTTTGGAATTTCGAATGTCAGTGACATTTTCTTTAAAAGTGATTCCCTTAATAAGCGCTCTGCAGTTACTTAAATTTTTTCCTTGTTTAGAAAGATGACTTAAGATCTTCTTTACTATAAATTGAGGCACATTATCATTTATTTTTCTACCACTCAAAATGATGTGTGGATCATATCCCACTTGCTGAGATTTGTGAGTCAAATAGTAAGGGTCTACTCCGATACAATGCCCACCTACTAGACCTGGGTAGAAGTTTAGAAAATTCCACTTTGTCCCAGCTGCCTGTAATACTTCCCTTGTATTGATATCCAATTTGTCGAAGATTATTGCCAACTCATTCATCAGCGCTATGTTGACATCTCTTTGTGTATTTTCTATAATCTTGGAGGCTTCAGCAACTTTGATAGAGCTGGCTTTGTGGACCCCTGCATCTATGATAGAGCCATACATGGCAGCAATATGCTCAGCGGCTTCTTCATCATTACCACTAACTACTTTTATAATCTTTGTGAGGGTGTGGTTCTTATCTCCAGGATTGATGCGTTCAGGTGAATAGCCAACCTTAAAATCGCTACCCATTTTCATACCTGATATTTGCTCTAGTATCGGTACACACACTTCTTCGGTACAGCCAGGGTAGACCGTAGATTCATACACCACGTAGTCTTCATTTTTTAAAATCTGTCCTACTGATTCTGAAGCCATCTTGAGTGCCTTGAGATTAGGCACCTTGTACTTATCTACTGGGGTAGGAACAGCGACTACATAAAAATTGCAATCCGATAAGTCATGAATGTTAGCAGTAAATGAAATCTGTTTTCCGTCAAATTCCTCTGAGGGCACTTCATCTGCAGGATCCTTACCTTGACGCAGCAGTGCTATTTTCTCTTCATTAATATCAAATCCTCTTACAGGGTACTTGGAAGCAAAACCTAATGCAACGGGCAGCCCGACATATCCCATCCCAATGACACCTATTTTTGAATTTTCCAGTACTGACATTTATTGCCTTTATGTTCTACTTTCAATAACAGAGAAAATGCTCTGAAAACAAAACATTAAATATAATCGTAATATGTAGTTTTTAACTCTTCTGAGGTCCACAAAAGTAAGATAATAGCTAGTCACATACATAAAGTATTGATAGTCAGGAGGCCTCAAATTCGTCAGGGGTTCTCTATGTCTCCAATAATTGCTCTAAGTGAGTCATAATTTGAGCACTAGCGTTCCCTTCACCAAATACTGTACATCGACTCTCTTGACTCTCGACTGATGACTTTAGAAGCAATGCTTTGGCTTTATCGAGTAAATCTTGGTCTTCTGGATTGCTAATTACTACCCATTCTTGGGATAGACTTTCTTGCCGCTCAGTCGTTCTTCTGATTACTATAGTTGGTGTTTTCAGATAGGTGCATTCTTCCAGAATACCACCAGAGTCAGTGATGACGAGTTGGCAGATGCTTAGTTTTTTGATCATCTCACTGTATGAAAGCGGTTGGAGGATATCTGGACTAGATTCAGATTGCTCTAGTGCCTGGATAAGTTGGGATGTAGTCTCATTGGGGTGGGCAATTATCTCATGTGTAGATTCGGGAAATGCTTGCATCATGCTTGTAATCGAAGCAGCGATGCCCTCTATATTATTGGCATTTTCTCGTCTGTGTACAGTATATAGTATAGTATTAGTTCTATCAGGAATCTCATCATTCCCGAGGATGCGCTTCAGGCTGTCTATGACTGTATTTCCTGTAACAAAGACATTGTCGGTGATTCCTTCAGATTTTAAATAATCTTTATTTTTTTCTGTTGGACAAAAATGTATAGAAGCTAATCGGCTAATAGCTTGCCTGTTCAATTCTTCAGGAAAAGGATTGTCTCTGTCATAAGTTCTAAGCCCTGCCTCTACATGTGCACAAGTTATCTGCGCATAGGCAGCAGCAAGCGCGCCACAAAAAGCAGTCTGAGTATCCCCTTGGACGACGACAAGATCCGGGAGTTCCTGGGAGATGGTAGTTCCTAATCCAAGAATCATTCTTGCAGCCAGTGAGCTAAGGGACTGGCCTTGCTGCATGACATCCAAATCATAATCTGCCTGTAAATAGAATTCCTTGAAATGCGCTTCCAACAGCTCTTTATGCTGACCACTATTACAGATAGTAACTTCAAAGTCCTCATTCTCCTTCATCGCAGAGATTAGCGGTGCTAGTTTAATGACTTCAGGTCGCGTACCTAATATAAACAGAACTTTCTTTGCCAATTATGTAGACTAATTATCAGAGATTAGACTGGAAAGGTAAGCCATTTCTGTACCTATCTCTAGAACTTTATTTTTATAAACTTCTAGTTCTTCTTTGGATCCATCCGAGTACTTGGGGTCTTCGTATCCAATATGGAATCTTTTGAAAGCACCTGGAATGACTGGACAGTTTTCTTTAGCCGAATGACAAACAGTGACGATTATAGGGTCTTCCACTGCGATAATATCATTGTTATAGACCTTGGAGAAATAATATAAGTCATCATTGTTGACTCTATATATATACAAAGGATTTTTATCGTGCCCGTATTTTAATATTTCAAAGCCAAATGTTTGTATGGCTTCGACCATTGTCGGATAGAAGGCCGTGTACTCCGTACCACCACTTAATGAAAAAATAGGTAGCGATTTTTTCCTAGCCAATACGTCCAATAAAAATTCTGCTGCCTGCGAACGGCGAGAGTTATGAGTACATATAAACTTAACTGTAGCCTGGCCCCTAGTTTTGATAGCAGCATTGATGCCATCGGATAGCGCTTGTAATTCCTCTTTTCTTTCTACTGATATATTCTCGTAGAGGGAGTCTAAGCGGTTCAAAAATTCTCTTTCCTTCATAAACTTTTAATAAAGACAATAATTTAGTACATGATATGTAATATCAATTATAATCGCCAATATTGTATCTAGGGTTATTGAATGTTGTATACATTCAACTATATTATAATATAAACCTAAGGTATTTAGAGGTAACAATTATATAATTAACAATCTTTAGCTAAATCACCGTCTTAAATAAAGTAATGCCTTCATATCCAAAACCGAAGATCGTCGCTGAAATAGGCTGTAATCACAAAGGAGACTTTGATATCGCTATAGATCTTATTACTATAGCTAAAGATGCAGGTGCTGACTATGCAAAGTTCCAAAAGCGTACACCCAAGGAGCTTTTAAGTACTGAGGCCTTTGATGCAGCCCATCCTGTGCCATACAATGCTTATGGCAATTCTTATGGAGAACACCGTGAATTCTTAGAGTTGAGTATTGACCAGCATAAAGCCTTAAAATCTCATTGTGATGCAATAGGAATTGGTTATGCCACCTCTGTATGGGATTTGACCTCTGCAAAAGAAGTAATACAGCTACGTCCGGATTTTATCAAGGTGCCTTCAGCCTGCAATACGCATATAGAGCTGCTGACGCTGTTAAGAGATGATTATAAAGGCCACATTCATGTCTCACTGGGAATGACAACAAAGGAGGAGGAGGCGGCGCTACTGACGATCTTAGAAAAAGAAATGCAAAGGGTTGTATTATATAGTTGTACCTCAGGTTATCCAGTACCCTTTGATCAGGTCTATTTGCTAGAGCTGAATCGACTCAATAAAGAATATGGCTCTAAGTTAGCGGCAGTCGGATTCTCGGGCCATCATTTAGGTATAGCGATTGACATTGCAGCTTATACCTTGGGGGCTACTTGGATAGAGCGCCACTTTACGAAAGACCGAACATGGAAGGGTACTGACCACGCGGCCTCATTGGAACCTGGTGGATTGCAGAAACTGGTAAGAAATCTACAAGCCACACACGCCAGCCTCGCTTCGAAACCGACAGACATTGTAGACATAGAAGTTGAGCAGCGGGATAAACTAAAATATAACCCTAAGTCAAATGAGTAAGGTTATCGCCTTTATACCCGTCAGAGGTGGAAGCAAGTCTATCCCATTAAAAAACATTAAGCCTTTGGCAGGTAGGCCTCTATTATACTGGGCTACAAGTGCAGCTATAGGGTGTGGCCTAGTAGATGAAGTTTACCTATCTACTGACGCAGATGAGATTAAGAAGACGATAAATCAAGAAGGTCTTAATTGCAAAATCCATCATAGATCTGCAGAGAATTCTAAGGACCACTCTTCTTCTGAAAGTGTGTTACTGGAATTTATTGAAGACCAAAATCTGGACAAAGAGGACATACTTATCATGTTGCAGGTAACCTCACCATTTACGACAGCCGATCACTTATCACAAGCACTTATGCAATTTCGCGAGTCTACAGCGGATAGTTTGCTCAGTGTGACTGTATCAAAGAGATTTTTCTGGAGCAGTGAGGGCAATGCAATGAACTATGACCCTTTGAACAGACCTAGGCGGCAAGACTTCGAAGGGCAATTGATGGAAAATGGCGCTTTCTATATATCCAAAGTAAGTCATATACTTCAATCTCAGAATAGAATATCAGGTAAGATAGACTTGTACGTGATGCCAGAATATTCTGGCCTTGAATTAGACGAACCACATGACTGGCTTATCGCAGAACAACTGATGAAAAAACACCTTCCTAGCTAGGCCAAGCTTTATGCGCCCCTAAGCTAGGCGCCATCTTATCCTTTTCTGAAAATATCATATCCTCTGTCGGAATTCCCCAGTCTAAGGCTAAGGATTCATCTAATGGATTGACATAGCCTTCATGTTCTTTACTGTAGAAATTAGTACACTTATAATTGAATACCGCCACTTCACTCAGTGTCACGAACCCATGGGCGAATCCTTGTGGAATGAGCATTTGTTTTTTGTTCTCTTGACTTAACTCTACTGAAAAACTGCGTCCGTAAGTCGGTTCGTTTGGTCGGATATCTACAACAATATCAAGCACTTTTCCACGCGTCACTCTGATTAATTTATCCTGTCCATAAGGTGGTAACTGATAGTGCATACCTCTTACAGTCCCATACTGAGACATAGATTCATTGTCCTGAATAAAGTCCATTTGGATGCCCGACTCCTTCCATAGTTTTGAACTGTATGATTCAAAAAAATACCCTCTTTCATCTTTGAATACTCTTGGCTCAAACAGGTATAATCCTTTAAATGGTGTCTTAGTAATACTCATGCAATTATTCTTTAAGCACTTACTTTGATCTAAAAAAGATAGTCATAGGTGCCCCTGTAAAGTTAAAATGATGTCTCAATCTGTTCTCCAGAAATCTTTCATAATTCTGCCTAATCTGATCTGGATGATTGCAAAAGAATGCAAAAGAAGGATAACGGAGCGGCAATTGGGTTATGTACTTTATTTTAATAAGCCGGCCTCTTGAAGCCGCTGGCGGTTTGCGTTCTAT
>CAZIMH010000177.1:0-6473 GCA_964540155.1 uncultured Saprospiraceae bacterium | reverse complement strand
TATAATTCTCAGCTAGGTGTAGCCCTGTCATTATTAGGCCTTAGTGAGGATAATGATATAGGCATAATAGAGGCTGGCATCTCTGAGATGAATGAGATGTCTTCGCTAGAAAAAATGGTCAAGCCTGACCTTGGCATATTTACCACGATAGGTGAAGCCCATAAAAGTGGGTTTGAATCACAGCGCATCAAGCTTAAGGAAAAGTTTATCATGTTTCATGAATGCGCTTTACTGATATACAATAGGGACAGTGCAGAGGTCCACAAAGAGGCTACGCATTTTCCAAATCAGACCATCTCTTGGGGGTATCACGGTGATTCAGATATTACACTGAGAAATTCTACTCATGCTGAAAATGAACTTGAACTTACATATAACCGTGAATCTCATCGTATAATTTTTCCTTTTTCCAGTGATCAGCTGAAAGAAAATGCGATGCAGGTCATTGCATTTTTACTACACAAAAAATGGAACACCCAAGAAATTCAGACCTTAATCTCGCAATTCTCTCCACTACCTAATAGACTAGAGCTAAAGCAAGGAATCAATGATACGCTTCTCATAAACGACAGCTACTCCTCTGACCTAACGTCTATGCGTATGGCACTAGAGCAAATGGACCAGATAGATGCCGTCTCTGAGAAAGTACTCATCATATCTAAGATGGAAGAACAGGGCAATGATGAGGAGACTTACATCAATCTATCTCACTTAATAGAAGAGAAAAGTATCTCAAAGGTGATTGCTATTGGTATAACACCAAACAAACTTCAGATATCAGCAGAGACCACTTACTACCCTTCCACGGAAGCTTGTATCCAAAGTGGCATCCTATCTTCTTTTCAGGACGCAACTATCCTAATCAAAGGGGCAAGAAAATATAGATTAGAAAGAATCTATGACCTGCTCTCCTTGCAAGTTCATCAGACACAGTTAGAGACCGACCTTAGTGCTATAAGACACAACCTAAATTTCTACAAGTCGCTCATACGTCCTTCAACAAAAATTATGGTCGTTGTTAAGGCTGAAGCTTATGGTTCAGGCAGTGCACAAATGGTCAATTTTCTTGCAGAACAATCTGTAGATTATCTGGCTGTGGCCTTAATAGATGAAGGGGTGGCTTTGCGTAAGAAAGGATGTACAATTCCTATCATGACCTTCAATATTCAAGAAGGGGATTTGGACCACTTATGGGAATATGATCTAGAGCCAGAAGTTTATAGCTTTCATATATTGCGACAACTTACTGAAACCGCAAGGCGACATAAAAAGCCGCTCAAAATTCACCTGAAGTTAGATAGTGGTATGCATAGATTGGGATTTATAGAATCAGAATTACCCAGTCTTGTAGCTCAGAATCAATTAGCCCCTTTTACTGTTGTTTCTATTTTTTCTCATCTGTCTGCAAGTGAAGATGATGCGCTTGATCACTTTACGCAAGACCAATTTGACAGTTTCGAAAGAGGATATAAGTATGTCACTGAAGGTCTGCAGCTCACGACCCCTCCACTGAAGCACATACTGAATTCTGCTGGCATCGTCAGATTTCAGCCGCAGCAGTTCTCTATGGTGAGGTTAGGATTAGGCATATATGGGATAGATACCTCAGAGAAAATCACAGGTGAGCTGATGCCTGCACATCGACTGACGGCTAAGATCATTCAGATAAAGTTTCTGCAGAAAGGTCAGACAACAGGGTATAATCGTTCTGGATCAGCAGAAAATGACACCAATATCGGCATCATCAGCATAGGCTATGCTGATGGATTGATGCGCATTTGTGGCAATGGCAATTTCAAGGTAGCTATCCAAGGAAGACTATTTCCTACTATTGGCAACATATGTATGGACGTTACTTTAGTGAATTTAGGTATCAATCATGGCATATCTGTTGGTGATGAAGTCGTCCTTTTTGGTCCAAACTACCCTATTTCAGCGCTTTCAGAAGCCTGCCAGACAATACCCTATGAAATACTGAGTCGACTTGCTCCTAGGGTAAAGAGGACCTATATCTATCGATAATCTGGCTTTCTGCGCTTAAATTTATCTTAAATACGTCGTCATTACTGTACTTTCTGCTCTGCAATACTGTAATTGTTATTTTTGCAAACGATTATAAATAAGGCTGTTTTTGTAATCGCTTTTCATGTTTTTATTATCAGCCAAAACCTTAACAATGAGAAAGTTAGTCTTCTGTCTTTGCCTTTTCCAATGCAGCTTCTTGCTGAGTCAGAATCAGACCAATGATCCTGTTCTGTTTTCTATAGATGAATCTGAGGTTAGAGTATCAGAATTCAAATATATCTATGAGAAAAATAATGCTGATAAGGCGGACTACTCTGAGAATAGCATCACTGAATATCTTGAACTGTACAAGAGATTCAAATTAAAAGTTGCTAAGGCTCGAAGCCAAGGATTGGATACAATCAAAACGTTGCAAGAAGAACTAAACGGGTATAGAAAGCAATTGGCAGCGACCTACCTTAAAGACAAGGAGATTTCTGAAAAACTTGTGGAAGAAGTCGTTGACAGATATTCAGAAGACAGAGAGGTCAGTCATCTATTTGTCGCCTTGAATGATGATATGACAAGGGAACAGGGTGCTGCCGCAGAAGAGAAAATACAATCCATGCACCGCAAACTGATTAAGAATAGTGGTGTAGGTTTTGAGCAGATGGCCAAAACACTATCGGAAGATAAAGCCTCATCCAAAAATGGTGGTCGGTTAGGATACTACACAGCCCCACTCCCTGATGGCTTCTATAATTTTGAATCTGCGATGTACAACACTCCTGAAGGTCAGTTCTCTGAACCCTTCCAATCTAAAATGGGCCTTCACATAATTAAAGTATCCGATGTCAGACCCGCAAGAGGGGAAATGGAGATTGCGCATATTCTTATACGTTCTACTTCTAAAGGACAAGCCATTTCAGGCGCAAAGCTCAAGGCTGACTCATTATACTTACAATTAGAACGTGGTAGAAACTTTGAAGATATCGCTAAGGTCTACTCCGCTGATAAAAAGACAAATCAAAAAGGAGGGTATTTGGGATTCTTTGGCATTAATCAATATGAAGCCAGTTTTGAAGATGCCGCCTTTGCATTAACGGAAGATGGCGCTTATACCAAGCCCATAGAAACGTCTATAGGATACCATATCATAAAGCGCATATCTAAACGTGTCAATGAAAATAACAAGCGTGCTAAAAAAAGAATAGAGACACGTATTAATAATAATGAACGATTTAAAATAGCAGAACAAAAGCTGATAGATGATGTGAAGAAAGAAACAAACTTCGTAGAGGACAGAAGTATGTTAGTGAGACTGAATCGGGACTTAGATGAAACCTTCTACAGTTATAAATGGACTCCAGAGTTATACGATAACGCGAGGCCACTTTTTACCATGGCTAATAAAGCTTATACAGTCAATGACTTCACAGCCTACCTGAAGAGCAATGTCAGAGAAAGACTTAAGTATCCAAAGGCAAAGCCTGTCGTACAAGCCACTAATGAGCTTTATGATAAATTCATGAAGGAGAAAATCATGGATTACGAAGAAGCTAATCTGGAAAATAAATATCCTGACTTCAAGGCCCTAATGAGAGAATATAGAGAAGGGATTCTTCTTTTTGAGATAACTAAGAATGAGGTCTGGGATAAAGCATCGTTGGACACTGTCGGATTACAACAATTTTACGATGCACATTCTCGGGATTATGTATGGCCAAATAGAATTCGTACAGAAAAGATTGTGGTAGAATCCGATGCGTCAGACAAGGTTATTAGTGCTTATGAGTATGCTAAAAAGAAAGGGGTTGACAAGTTCAAGAAGAAATATGTAAATAATTCTGAATACAAAATAAGCGGCTCAGAATCAATTTTTGAAGCAAATGCACCTGAATTGCAGCACCTAGAGCACAAGCCCGGCAAAGTCACCGAATTGGCGATGGTAGGCAACAAGGGGACTTTTTATAGCTACGTCAGCAATCTAAAAGCTGCGACAAAAACGCTTAAAGAAGCCAGAGGGTATGTGATTGCAGATTATCAAGAGCATCTAGAGGAGGAGTGGATTTCGACATTGAGAAATGAATTTCCTATCAATGTCAATCAAGAGGTACTCAAGCAACTTATCAAAAAATAAGTGCAGGGTAACATAGCCATACTTTGCCTTCCCTTAAGCTTGATGATGTTATCCTGTCAGACAGATAAAGCCAATGAACAGACGGTAGCTACTGCTTATGGCCAACATCTGCAAATAGAAGAACTTGGAGACCAGCTAACAGCTGCCCGGACTAGCCGTGATTCTCAAAGGATAATAGATAAAGAGGTAGACAACTGGATTATGGATGAGATTCTGGTGCATGAAGCGAAAAAGAAATTTAGCGCAGATGAGGATATAAAAGAGAAAGTATCTTCATATGAAAAGTCATTATACATTCATGAGTTAGAAAAGTATCATATAGAATCTCAATTGGATACAACAATATCAAAAGCTGAAATGGATACCTTCTATATTAGAAATCAAGAAGAATACCTTAATACAGAAGCCTTAATCCAAGGGCTGATGATAAAAGTGTCTGATAATCGATATAATGATACCATCAAAAATCTTTGGAAAACCGAAGATTTACCTGCCCTAAAGGTTGTACTAAGTGAGAATGAAGGTAATTTCCATCTGCTGGATGTAGCTAAATGGTATCAGGAATCCAGATTAAAGAATCTGCTTCCAGATGGCTTATGGAAAAGAATCAACTTCAAAGAGAAAGAGAGTTATTCATACAGTGATAATGGTAATCAATATTTGGTCAAAATTCTGGGACATACACCTGAAGGAGACCCCATGCCCACGAGTTATGCTGCACCGCTTATAAAATCAAGAATAATCAGAGACAGGTCTCGAGCTTTACTTCAACGCTGGAGAAAGGATGTTTTCCAAAATAATATTCAAAGCAAAGACATTATAATATACAGTCAGACTAAATTGTCCAATAATTAAGAAATATGGTTTCTAGAAATATATGTGTAAGCTTCATTTTGTTAGTTGGGTTCTTTGCTCAAATGAATGGGCAAGACACCATGCTAATAGACAGAGTCATTGCCAAAGTAGGGAATGAAACTATTTTGTTATCTGACATAGAGAGTCAATATGGTTTTGCTGTCCAGCAATCTGGCTTTGCTGACCCTTCTGTAAAATGTGAAATCATGGATGGACTCATAGGCCAAAAGCTTATCGTCCACCATGCGAAATTAGATAGTGTTATTGTCTCACCGGAAGAAGTGGAAAGCAATCTTGACTTTAGAATCTCTCAGGTACTCAGACAAATGAATGGCGACGAAGAATTTTTTGAGCAATACTATGGCATGACAGTAGCGACCATGCGTGGTAATCTAAGAGAAGACTTAGAACAACAACTTCTCGCAGAGAGAATGCAGCAGACACTTCTGAATCAGGTCACAATTACTCCTAGAGAGGTCAAGGAATTCTTTCATTCTATCCCGACTGACAGCCTGCCCTATCTCAATGCAGAAGTAGAATTAGCAGAGATCGTCATTAATCCAAAGGTAAACAGTGATGAAAAAGCAAAAGCACTCAAGAAAGTGCTGGAAATAAGACAGAGAATATTGGATGGTGCTGATTTTGGATCAGAAGCCCAAACCTACTCTGATGATCCTGGATCTGGTGCTCAGGGTGGCAATCTTGGGTTTGCAGAAAGGGGCACTTTTGTCCCTGAATTTGAGGCCACGGCCTATGGACTTGAGAAAGGAGAACTTTCTGAGCCCGTAGAGACAGAGTTTGGCTATCATATTATGGAGTTGCTAGAAAGAAGAGGAAACAAAATAAACATCAGGCACATCCTCGTCAAGCCCGAAATTACTGACGCCGACCAAGAGAAAGCGAGAACTGAGCTAGATAGTGTCAAGGCTCAGATTCAAAGAAATGAAATCACTTTCCAGGCTGCTGTAAAAAAATACTCCTATGATAAGATTCCATCATTCAATAATAATGGAATGCTTCAAAATCCAAATACTGGTAAAACAACATTTGAGACGGCAGAATTACCATCAGAAATATTCTTTGCCGTGGAAGACTTAGAAGCAGGAGACATCACAGATTCTATGGAGTATCCCTTACCGACTGGAGAGACATACTACAGGATAATCAAGATTTTGGATAAAAAGAAACCGCATAGAGCCTCCTTAGAGCAGGATTATGCCAAATTACAGCAGTATGCCAGGGAAAGTAAGCGTAATGAATATTTCAATAATTGGATCAATGAAAAGTTAGAGAGTACGTATATCCAACTAGAACAAGGGTACTTAGACTGTCCTAATTTGGATATATATCTAAAGGAATAGGTTAAATAAAACTACTCCCTATAAAATACTAACCCATTTAGTATATCTATTAAATTTGATTTTTATCTAATATAATTTCTGTTAGTCTGAACAGAAAGTTAATTTCGCTGTTA
>CAZIMH010000176.1:2138-6484 GCA_964540155.1 uncultured Saprospiraceae bacterium | reverse complement strand
TCCTATTTATTTTATAACAAATGGGTTGTTTATTCGTAGGCTTATTTCGTATTATTTCTTTATTATCTAAGGTAGATCGCAGACGTTAATATCGATTTCCACTAAGCCTAACCTACTGTTAGTCGCATTTCCAGAGTTATCTCTTACAACTGTTATAAACTGAATATTTTCCACATTCCCAGGAAAGTATGAGTGAGGGTTATTGGGAGGATTAGTACTACTTGATGAAAAATGTGCTACAGAATTAGAGATGGCATTATTCAATTCACTAATTGTAGTTATAGAAGCTACAGGACTACTTGATAAGATAATATGAAATACGTCTCCATAGAAATTGGGATTTGCAGATGGCGTCACAATTACTTCATTTATTGTTTGAGCTGAGCCCAGATCTAAATCCATTTGTGGAAACCAATTTCCATTATTTTGGTTAGGTGTCCTAGAATGACTTATCCATACATCGGCACCATAGATGTCATCTATTACTCTTGTCGATGGATGTGTTGTTTCATTAAATGAGTTTGGAGATGATGCTGTAATATTTGCTTTGTTAATAGGTAAAATACTACAACCAGACCCGCCAGACCCACCAGACCCACCCGATCCACCTGTGCTTGTACAACAATTCACCCATCCTACACCTGCATAATGTATGTATAATCCTGGACCAGCCGATGTAGGATTATTATCATTAACGAATACCATAAGACCATCTGCTGGACTGGTAATCAAATTCATCTGATTAAATGTTAATCGTGGCATAAGCAATCCACTATCTGTACTTTGTATTTGAAGCATAGCAGATGGCTCATTCGCTCCAGCTGCTAAGCCTATGCCAGCACTATTATCAGTAAATACTTCCATTTGAGAAAATACTGGGCAAAGAAGTGATATGCCGAGTAAAAGTTGAATGAGCAATTGGACTAGTGTTTTTTTCATTGTTTTAAATTTAGTGTTCATAAATGATTTAGCACCTATAATTATATATATCGAATAACGTAAACAGATTTTCAATATTAAATTTGAGCTTTTTCTATAGTCGTTTTGAAGAGCAAAAAAGCGAGAAACAAAGCCATCGCCTCATTTCTCGCTGTCATTCCCTAATGATAGAGAGTATAAAAGTTTGTTCTTTAACGGTTAAGTATATCTTATATACTACCAATTGACTAGTGTTCAGCTATTATGATATAAAAAAGAAAAGGTAAACGGTGGGTGAGGAATTTATCTCTTGCTGCGAAAATAAATGAAGAGAGCAAATGCTATGAGCAATGCGAGTGCTGCAATGATAAGTGGAGAAAAGAAAGCGTTGTTTTGTGGCCATAGCGGATCTGCATTACCAATCAATACAAATCCTGCCCAGTAGTAGGGATGCGTTCTAGATGGGTGGGCGGTGGCTAGGTATTCTTTTTTTGCGTTGGCCAAGGAGGCGGCTTTGTTCTTGCCGCTTACAAGGTTCTGATAAAAGTACTTCATGATGTCAGCTGTGCTGCAGTCGTCGACTGGCCATAAGGAAACGACGGCACTTTTGCTGCCTGCCTGGAAAAATGCCTTTGCGATAGATAGTGCGCCTTCACCCTTGTGTATCTTTCCATATCCTGACTCACAACTGGATAATACTACAAGCTCGCAGTTTATTGTATTGGTTACTAATTCTTCTATTCTGATTGTATTGTTGTCTAGTAGTATTTCACTTTTGTGGACATTCGTAGAATCTAGACAGGTGTGGGTAGCTAAGTGGATCGCTTTCACCACTTTTTCAGACGTGAATATATCTTTCCCACTTTGGCTGATATTAATTTTATTCTTTTCAGAATTAATTATATTCTGAATATTGGAGATTTCTTTATTACTGCAAAGGAGATTTCCTGCTGATTGTTCTATGCAGGATGAACGATTCTCTGAATATAGTTTATCACTTTTGTTATATGCATAACCTAAGAAATCAAGATCATAGTTTGAATAATTATTTTCATTCAGTTGAAGCCATAATTTAAGTGAGTGTTGGTATTGGATATTATATAAGGTAAATAAGGGCTTAGATGATTCTTGAATTAAATTTTCGAAGGGCAAGTTATTAAGATAATTATCTGGTATGATAATCAAGTTTTTTGGGATTCTATTTAGGTTGTTTAAGATTGGTTTAACTATTGAAGCATAAATATTAGTCGAGTAAGAATTATATTCTTTAAGCGGTATATTTTTATTCCTAATTGACTGTGAGAATAGTTCTATATTGTATCGTAGTGAATCTGTGAAGTTAAGCGGAATGACTTGAAGATTATTGTGCGATATGCATGCTGCATAAGCACTATTGTCTCCGATAAAATATTCTATAATTACGGATTCTTTATCCAGCTTAGATTGTATGTTTTTAACCTCTATCAGATTCCTGACTTCGTATTTCTTGTTTAAGTAAAGTGGGTATTCTTTATTTATAAAATCATGTAAGCTATCGAGTTTAAATTGAACAGAGGTTATCTCATTACCTAATTCAATTATCGTACTGTCATTTGAGAATCCATTATTGTTAAGGTCCCAGAAATTTAGATTAAGACTTCTGAGTGTAGATACTAAGTCTAATTCTTCTTTTTGTAGCTTGTCAGGGAGACTAGCAGCTTGCTTGGCCAGCCTATCATTAATACTCTTAGAAAGGAGATTTGATTTGTTTTCTTCTATAAATGAAAGAGCAGTGGCATTATCTCCAATAAGTAAACTGGCCTTAATAGCCTCTTCGTAGATGCGTTGGTTTTCTTCAGCCCAGAATCCTATATAAGCATCATCTGAATTTTCATAATTCATAAATGATATGACACTAAATATTTTTTTGAAATCAGATAAAGCATTGTCCAAAACATGTGGCTTCTTAGTCTTAGAATAGTTTTCTAGTTTACTATTTGCTAATTCCCTGAGTAGTTTTATGGCAGCATTATAATTGTACTTATTAATCTGACCTGTTATATCTTTAGTAATATCTACTCCTACACCAAGTAAGCTCTGGCTCAATAAGTTTTCGGATTTTTTAAAGTTATCTTGTGCAAGATAAATGCTGTTTTCTTGAAGCGCAAATTTTAATCTTTGCAGTTGATAGGTGGTATTATTTTTAATATCACCATTTATCAGACTCCTGCTTTTTTTAATTTCATCCAGCGCTTTTTGGTATTCATTATTTTCCAGATGCAATTTGGATAAAACATAACTTCTTTGACCAAGTATCGTATTAGATAGTGAATCTAAATCATTGATTTGATTAAACTCCTTTTCTGCTTGCGATATTTTTTTCGCTTCTATTAAGTACTCTAATCTTTCATAGTAGGTTTCATAATATTGACTAAATAGAATAGCTCTTTCCTTGAATTCATTTAGCATGTTCAAACTCTCAGAAGTAAGGTCTATTGCTTTGTTGTATTTTTTTTCAAAGAATGCTACTCTTGCAAGTTTAGCCATACATCTTCCCTTAACATACATCTCATCGACTTCAGCTATTGCAGGTATAAGTGCTTCTGAGGCTTTGGTGTATTCTCCTTTTATGAGATATGCTTCACTTAATTTTTCGAGTAAGCTCGTTTTTAAAATATTGTTATATATGTTTTCTTGACGGGAGAGTTCACTTTTAACAAGTGTAATTGCTTTTTCATATTCACCCTTATTTATTTGATATTTTGCATAAATTGAAACATATGTGCCAAGAGCGGGCTGAGTTGTAATTTGATGTGTGTCAGTTAATTTTATTACATACATCATCTTTTCGTTCCATTCGCCTGCAAATCCTGCATTTAATGCATAGGATGCTAAGGCAATTTGTGATAGTATATATCCGTCCATATCACTTATTTCAAGAAACCTTTCTGCACATTGTCTGAGTGAGTCAGTTTCTATGTCATATCCCCAGTTACTGGCGGCAATCTCTCTTATTTTGTTAGTGAGTTCTAGCTTAATTTTTGCTGTATCCAAAATTTGACATGTAGATACAGAACAGTAAGTGAGAAGAATAGCGTATGATATGATTCTGAGAATTAGCAAGCGAAATATTGTATTAAGTTTAGTGCAAGATAGAAGTTATAAATAGGAATGGCCAATGCTTTCACATTGGCCATCTTTTTCTTAGACGATTGCGTTTATAGTTTAACTATAGGTTTCACAATTCTATCAGTATCAGTAGATAGTATTAAGTAATACATGCCTGATTCAAAATTACTTATGTCAATTTCCTGGAGATTTGTCTTATTATAAATAATTTGATTGTTTACATTCTTTATGGTTAATTCGTTATAGTGACCATTGATATAGAGAATATCTGAGACTGGATTAGGATATACGGTTATTTCTGACTCGATACTTCTAGAATT
>CAZIMH010000176.1:0-2038 GCA_964540155.1 uncultured Saprospiraceae bacterium | reverse complement strand
GAAATTAGAATTTTCATAAGGGAAATTTTTACGTGTTAATAGAATGGGATTGCCATCCAAAATATATTTTATACTCTCGTCACAACCTCATTTGGTCATAACATCATATTGTTACTGAAATGAAAAAAGGTAAACGTTTCGAAAACTAATCTATAAAAGAATTGTTTTCCTTGGCATTGAAATTGGTGAAGGTGTAAGATATCTGGCTTAACGTGTCAGCTGTATCGCCATTTTCATTGTATTAGTATATCATTTGACACTTCTCTATATCAATATACTGTTCTATCTTCGAGCATTCTAAATAGATATATGAGCCTGGAGGACCTTGAAAATCTAAGAAAAAAGCTAATTACTGGAGACAATAAGGCTTTGAAAGAGATTTTTGTTACCTATAGAGAAGATTCTATTTCCTTTCTCAGATCCAAGAATGTGACAGATGATGACCTCGCCTCTGATCACTACACAGATGCCATTATGGTACTTAGAGATAATATTATCTCTGGAAAACTGAAGGAAATCTCCAGTATAAAGAACTATATACTTACGATTTGCCTGAATCTAGCCCGTAATGAGCGCTATATAGAACGTCGCCGTTCAAAAAAAGAAAGTGATGTCCGTTTACTTTTATATGGAGATAATCATAATGTCAATGAAAGCCATAGTATAAAGGCAGAGAGGATAAAAGTTTGCAAGGCAGCAATGAAGACCTTAAGTGATCGTTGCCAAAAGATTCTGGTTTTATACTACGTACACAAGCTTAGAATGAAGGAGATAGCTCTAGAGCTAGAACTTGCATCTGGGGATGTAGCTAAAACATTGAAATCACGTTGCTATAAATCATGGATGAAAGCAACAAAAACGATCAACTTATGAAAATTTCGGATAAAGATTTGGACTTGATCCAAAGACAGCTTGCAAATGACCACACTGAATCAACAAAAATGGAATTTGAAGCAAAATTAGGCGATAATGACTTTAAAGAAGAACTCCTATACCAGGCTCAGATGGTAGATGCGCTTATAGAAGCAGATTATCTATCAGTGAGAGAAGAGTTGGTTAATTCTAGTAACTCAGCCGCCCCCAAAGAATCCCAAGTTGTATCTCGTCCTAACCAGTCCAAAAAGTGGCTATGGCTAGCGATGGCTGCTATATTATCAGTAATTGCTTACCTCGGCTACAATGCAGGTAAGGCTGATAAGCATGAGGCTATCCAGTATGCAGAACTAGCTGAAACCTATAATATACCTTATCCAGTCGCTAGAGTCGAAAGAGGTAATTCTGGAGGAATGGAAGAAAAATTTGCAGCTGCTCAGAAGGACTATGCTAATGAAGAATGGGGCTCAGCACTTAGCAAATTCGAATCATTGACTCCCAAAACAGACGAGATTAATATATATGAAGCTAATTGCCACATTCAGTTAGGCAGATATAAGAAAGCCCTAGCGATATTACCGGCTATCAGTACCAGTGATACCGAAATTGCTCAGAATGTAGATTGGTATACCGTTATATCTCATCTTGGTAATAATGATGTGGCTTCAGCGAAGTCAGTATTGTCTAGGATTCAAGCGAACTCCAATCATCTATTTTATGGACAGGCCAAGAAATTAGTGGCTGAGCTGAAGTAGTTGCCAAAACCTGATTGCCTGTCGAAATGATTACTTAATTGAATCCTTTTACATGGCAAATCACTAGCGCTGTATACTTTTCATAAAGTCCCACTTTAAAAAGCACCTTCTCCATATTTATTACATCTTTGCGCCTTCTTAAGACAAAAGCGCTTAGAAATTATGGAATCCATCAGAAATATAGCCATCATAGCCCACGTAGATCATGGCAAAACCACACTTGTAGACAAGATTATACATGAGTGTAATGTCCTTGGCGATCGAGAAGATAAGGGCGAACTTATCTTGGATAATAACGATCAGGAACGGGAAAGAGGCATCACCATTGTCTCTAAGAATGTGGCTGCCCACTTCAATGGTGTTAAGATTAACATTATAGATACGCCTGGTCACGCCGACTTTGGCGGTGA
>CAZIMH010000175.1:0-6496 GCA_964540155.1 uncultured Saprospiraceae bacterium | reverse complement strand
ATGCCATCTAAGAATGTCTGGACAGCATTTGAAGGCAAATTCAACACGACAAGCATATTGTCGAAAGGCATAAGTTCATATATCTTCCCTACACTTACAGGACCCTTAGGAATAGAAGAAATACGTAATCCCCCATAATTTTGGATTGCAAAATCAATGGTATCATAAAATATCTTATTAGATTCTTCGTGAAGAATATCCGTAAACCAGTTGCCGAGATTGGATGATGGTTTTGCTTTTACCAATTCTTCTTGTAGGATTCCTAATTCGACCTCCATTTGTAAGGTCAGTGTTTCGCTATAAGGACTGATTATATTTTTCAAATCCTGATCTTCATGTTGGTCAGGAGATACTCTCACGTAGTTTCCTTCATGAGAGACTAGATGCTGTTTGGTCTTGCAGCTGATGAGTAAGCAACAAAGTAAGAGTATGCTATAAATCCTAGACATCTAATACGAGTTTTGCTTCTTCTTTTATTGCCTTCTCCGCCACCTTGAGTGGGTTGGCATTATTATTTACGCGTTTCATCAGTGCTTGTGATAGCTCATTAGCATTGGCGTTATTGGGTAAGGATTTAGCGGTATCGAATACCAAGGCTATTATATCGTTTTTGGAGAGGGTGATTATTTCCCATAGTTTATTGGATGTATACAGCTGTTGGGCTAGGTTATGCTCATATTCTTTTTGTACTGACACAACCATCGCATTAGTTAGTTGTTCTACTGTCATATCTCTTGTTTTCAGCCTCAAAATAAGATTAGCTATGTCTATTCGGCTGCAGAATAAGAGTAAGCGTTCGTAAGCCTTTAATTTCAAGGGTATAGCATCCTTGGATATATTGCTTCTGTGACGCAAAGCATCTTTTTGGTATTGTGCCTGTAGATATTGCTTTAGAACAAAGTAAGCTGTCGCAAACACGATGAGAGACGGAGCTATGAGTTTGATGATTTCTAAGATAACATCCATGTTTTATATGTATAAGTGTTTGTTAAGTTACAATTATCAGCCCTCTAGTGCAATTATGTTAAATCACTACAATTTGTTGAATGCAAATTAGACAGCAAATGTATATTTTTGAGTGTAGAGAACAGAATCCGAGAGAGTAAAGTATAATTTAATCAGGCTATATGAATGAAACGAGTAATGCTCCGGCTACCAATGCTCCAATAAAATTGACAGAAGGAGCGATCAAGCAAATCAAAATTTTATATGAAGAGAAGCATGTACCTGAAAATTACGGCCTTCGTGTAGGAATCAAAGGAGGCGGTTGTTCTGGGTTTTCATATGTGCTGGGATTCGATGAGAAAAGTGATAAAGATGTTGCCTATGATATAAATGGCATTACCATCTATATGGAAAAAGCACATGGTTTATATCTAGTAGGTATAGAGATAGATTGGTTGGATGGGTTGAATAATAGAGGATTCATATTCAATAATCCAAATGCTAAGGAGACTTGTGGATGTGGAACCAGTTTCTCTGCTTGATATAACATGGGCTTCAAATTCTCTGAATTACACTAGCTCATACCACACTATAAATCATCTTTCTACGACTTCCAACTAACAAACCATTCTGAGGCTTTCCGCTGAAAGATTGGACAATGAGAATCACTACACTATTTAAATTAATTTAAATCAAAGACACCTGCATCTTGTGGGTTAGTAAATACTATTTATAATAAGTCTAACACTTTTACATGAATCTTTTTAAATTCCTATTCATAACTACATTACTCCTATCTGGGCTCGTTAGCACTGCTCAGAATTCCTTACAAAAGGAATTGGATCATAATTACGAAGTCTATAATCTAGACAAAGTAAACGCAACTTCCCTGTATCATAAGCTTAGTGACTCAGGTAAATTTCATGACATTACATTGAAGTTTGGTGATGAAACTTTTGCACTCGAACTTTGGGACAGTAATCTCAGGTCAGAAGACATGACGATTACCTTAGCTAGTGGGGCACCCTTTGAAGGTCCGTTGCCGATTGCTATGAAGGGATATGTCAAAGGTGATTTGAGTTCCGAGGTCAGATTGACCTTCAATGAGGATTTCATTATGGGGTCTATCATTAGGAATGGGAAAAGGTTGACTGTTCAGCCAGCTTGGTATTTTGACCATGATACTGATAGAGACCTTGTATTGTCTTACTATTCTAAAGATATCAAAGAACATGATCATGGCACTTGTGGCGGCGTTCACACCCATGATAATTATAGTATAGAGCAAATACCTGTAGATAAAAGTAAAAGGGTCGGCCTTTGTTTCGAGACTGAAATAGCACTAGCAGCTGATTGGTTGATGGTTCAGGATTTTGGAACTGTAAATGCAGTAGATAATCATATTTGTGGGGTGCTTAATGATGTGCAGACAGACTATGACGATGGTTTCCCTGATGAGATTTTATATGATTTAAGTGATGTATATATTTCAGATTGTGCTACCTGTGATCCATGGAGTGCTTCCACTAATGCAGGAACTGTACTCAATTCATTTGCTAACTGGGGGCCTGGTAATCTAAGTCGTCATGATGTGGCAACGCTATGGACAGGAAGAAATTTCAACGGTTCTACCATAGGGATAGCCTTTCTTGGTGCAGTTTGCTTTAACTTAAGATATAATGTTTGTGAAAACTTCACAGGCAACGGTAATCTACTAAGAGTGGTGCAGTCACATGAATTAGGCCATAACTGGGATTCTACTCACGATAGTGGAAATGGATTTATAATGTCTGCCAGTGTTAATAATACAGACGAGTGGTCAGATGACTCTATAGATGATATAGAAGACTATTATCTCTCTGCACCTTGCTTAGAGGATTGTACTGACGGCGAGCCTCCGGAAGCAGAATTCGAATGGGTCACAGATAGTGATTGCATCCCAGTAGAGGTTGAATTTTTTGATGAGTCTGAAGGAGCTACTTCTTGGTTGTGGACCTTCGACGGTGGAATCCCGTCTTCTTCTACTGACCAGTTTCCTGTAGTTATCTATGATATACCAGGTTCATATGATGTGACTTTAGAGGTGTCTAATAATTTTGGTTCAGATTCTTATACAGTATCAAATGCCATTGAAGTTGCAGATATACCAGAAGCTTCATTCGAATATTTTACAGACGAATTGTTTATTGAGTTTACAAATACCTCTACTGGAGGATTTATCTCAGATTATTTCTGGGATTTTGGTGATGGTAATGAATCTGATGATTCTGATCCTTTCCACATATATGAGAATCCAGGCACCTATGAAGTTATCTTAGAAGTAGAGAACCCTTGTGATTTTAGTGAGTTTATAGAAGTGATTGAAATCTATGATCAGCCAGAAGCTACTTTTGTAGCTGACACTATCCATGCTTGTTTGGGTGATACTATTAGCTTTACAGATACTAGCTATGGAAACATTACAGGGTGGCAGTGGCGTTTTGATGCAGGTACTCCTGCTCGTTCATCTCAGCAAAACCCACAGATAAGATACGATTCTGTAGGCGTATTCGATGTTGTATTAGAAGTTGAAAATCCTGAAGGTAATGATATGACAAGAATGGCTGCTTATATTTCTATAGCAGAGCCACCAACGGCTTCATTCTCACATACGACCTCTGGACTAGGAGTGAGTTTTAATAATACTTCAGTAGGAGCGACAGACTTTCTATGGGACTTTGGAGATGGCAATACAGCAACAGATAGTCTAGCATCCCACACCTTTGCGGCAGCTGGGCAGTATAATGTAGTACTCGCTTCATCTAATTCATGTACTACCGCTCTAGACTCTCAGTTAGTTGTCGTGTCCCTAATGCCAGTAGCTCAGGTTAATACAGCGGGCAGTGCTTCAGGATGTGCAGCCCATACAGTACAATTTTTGGATAACTCTGGTGGTAACCCGACTTCATGGAATTGGACATTTCCAGGTGGGACACCTGCTTCCTCTAATCTCCAAAATCCAGTTGTCAACTACAATGCAGCGGGCAACTATAATGTAACACTCGAAATAGCAAATAGTGCAGGTACAGATATTATCAGCTTGCCTAATTTCGTAAGTGTAGACGATGTGCCAGAAACAGATGCGAATTTCATCACAAATATTCTTGATGTAAACTTTACAGGTGTAGCCAATGGTGCTGACAATGTAATGTGGGATTTCGGTGACGGAAATACTTCTACAGTACTGAGTCCATCTCATACATATTCTGCAGAAGGAACCTATAATGCAAGCTTTACAGCCTCTAATCAATGTGGCTCAGAAACTATAAATCTGGTAGTAGAAATAACCCAGTTTCCGCAAGCAGGATTCAATGCCATAAACTCCGTAGGATGCGCTGATTTGGAAGTATCATTTTTAGATGCATCAAGTCCTAATGCCACCTCATGGAATTGGACGTTCCCAGGTGGAACACCATCGTCATCTACGTTAAGAAACCCAGTAGTCATATATTCTGAAGTTGGTTCTTTTGATGTGACCTTGCAGGTAGCTAATAGTGTAGGAAGTGATGTATTTACAATGCCAGCCTTTGTAGAAGTGAGTGATTTACCTACGACTAATGCAAACTTCCAAACCAATGTCCTTATGGTCAATTTTGAAGGGAATGCAACAAACGCTAGTTCTGTTATTTGGGATTTTGGTGATGGTAATACTTCATCCGAGTTAAACCCAGAACATAATTATGCTGTGGAGGGGATATATAATGTAAGTTTTACTGCTTCTAACCAATGTGGTTCTGTAACTAGTGACCTCGTGGTAGAAGTCAGAGAGTTTCCTATAGCTGGATTCAATGCCAATGTTACCAGAGGCTGTACAGGACTCGTTGTTTCTTATACAGATGCATCTAGTGCAAACGCTTCCGCTTGGAATTGGAGTTTCCCAGGAGGCTCGCCAGCAAGTTCCACTGAGCAAAATCCAACGGTTACTTATAACACAGCTGGACAATTTAATGTGGAATTAACTGTATCTAATTCAGTAGGTTCTAATAGGGTAGCACAAACTGATTTTATTGAGATACTAGATGCACCGGCAGCGTCTTTAGATTTTAATCTTGTAGACAATAGATTGGAGTTAACTAATACAACACCAGGTACATCTGCTAATTGGTCTATAAGTGATGGGACTCAATTTAATACTCAGAATCCTGTACACATATTTCAGGAGAATGGAACATTTACCGTCACACTCGAGGTGACAAATGAATGTGGGTCAGATCAGATTCAAATTCCAGTTGTTGTAGATGCCTTTCCTACAGGCAGTTTTGAATTGGCAAGTGCCAATGTAGGGTGCAGTCCTTATACAGTAGAGTATCAAAATACCTCTACTCAAGCCACAGCATTTCAGTGGACTTTCCCTGGAGGAACGCCTTCTACCTCAACAGAACAAAATCCTTCCATAACGTATAATCAAATTGGCGTCTATGATGCAACATTGGTAGTCAGTAATACGATTGGTAGTGATCAAGTTTCAAGGTCCCAGGTAGTCGAGATTATCGGTGAACCTATAGTGGATTTTACATCTACACCTAATGGTGCCACTATCAACTTTGTAAATACCTCAGATTCGGGCACAAGTTTCGAATGGGATTTTGGAGACGGAAATACAAGTGCTGATGAAAACCCATCAAATAGATATGCGCAAGCTGGGAGTTATGAGGTGACGCTGGCTGTAACCAATCAATGTGGAGTTAGTACATTGACCAGAGTAGTCGTTGTCGACTTTTCGCTTCCAGAGATTAACATATTATTCTCAGAAACCGATGGCTGTGCGCCATTTGAGGTACAGTTAACTGATCAGTCATCAAATAACCCTACGGAATGGGAGTGGCAATTCCCAGGTGGAGAGCCAGCGGTATCAACTGAGCGAAACCCAGTTGTGACATACAATGATCCGGGCACTTACTCACTTTCAGTGATAGTCACAAATGCTGATGGGCAGTCTGCCACAGATTTTGTGGACTTTATAATAGTATCTGATGAGCCAATAGCATTATTTGATGTGGAGCTTTTAGGACGTACTATTAATCTTACTAATAATAGTGTAGGTGGTGATGAGGTGCTTTGGGACTTTGGTGATGGCAATACCAGTACAGAGGTGTCACCAAGATATAGCTACGAGGATCCAGGAACATATGAGGTGACCTTAACAGTTACAAACCAATGTGGATCTGTCAGTATCAATCAAACTGTTGTTGTAGAATCCACAAGTACAAATGATATTAGAATTGGAACTGGGTGGAATGTATTGCCTAATCCTTCAGACGGCGTTTTTGTAATTGAATTAGAAAGTGCACTGCCATCGGATGCTTCATATAGAGTGATTGATCTTCTTGGAAGAGAAATGCTTTCAGGTACAATAGCTCAAGGACAAAGAGAAGTGCTTGCAGAGATTTATGAGCAAGGTGTATACTTAGTTGTTTTGGAGCTGAATCAAGTGGTAGAAGTAAGAAGGTTAATGATAGCTCAATAATTGGATAGATTGCATTAATAAAAAAAGAGGCTGTCTTCAATGAAG
>CAZIMH010000174.1:0-6500 GCA_964540155.1 uncultured Saprospiraceae bacterium | reverse complement strand
AAATGGTCAAGTATAATTTCTTCCCATATTGCTTTGACCGTATGCTGAGTGATATTCATAGCAACCACCCATCCTTCTGACGGTCTTTGTTATTAAGCTAGGGGTGAAGATAGTTAGGGCCTGTTGGATTGAATGAGAAAGGTTGGATTTTGGTGAGGAAAATGATGGATATAGAGTAGAGTAGAGCTTTGATTAGTTAGCTAGCTAGGCAGTTAGGAGTATTTATGTCCTACTCCCTATCACCTTAGGCATAATTCTGTCCGTAATCTCTGTCAAACACTAGACGACAAGGTTGTCTTTTTATGATTAAATGTGGCTCAAATTTACTGCGTCTGTCTTGAGGAGTTTTGAGCTCAATTGTCTATGAGAAGTCTTAATTGTCTTTTTATGGGCCATTGCGCTTGTTTCCAGCATTTCTTGCTTTGTCATCCAAATGTGTCTCTAAGGGTGCCAAGGCACCGTCATCTCCGAGGAGATTTGCCTTTGTAATAACTGCTCTAAAGCTTTTGCTTTTACAGTTTTAAATTCGTTATTTTTCTCTATCTAAGTTAATTTGTTTCACAGTCTAGGAAAATATCCTATCGGACTCTATCCATCTGACAATTTATTTGTTCCATGGAAAGGCAAACATTGTTCTCTTCTGATTATCCCTAAATTGTTTGTCTAGGTCTTCTTTCTTATTGAGCAATAGCTTTATGTGATCTATGGACGGTAAGTCTATTGGGTAAAGATAATTCTGCCAAAATTCAAGGTCATACTTGTATTTGTATTCTCTGATATCCTTCTTAGTTTTGACTCTGTTTCTTCTTTTGGTTTTAGTAAATTCCTCCTCCTCCATGGTGTTGTCATAAACCATAAGTGTTTGGACATTATAATGTGTCTCCGTTTCTTGATTATAGGATAATGAGAATACATTTTTCATGTAGACGGGATAGTAGAGACCATTTATTTTTCTGTATTTGTACACATTCCAATCTCCTTTATCATACCATATGTTTCCATGTTGAATTTGTACAATGGCCTTGTCCTTTTTATTAATAGATACCAAACCAAAAATCAAATCGACAACATCTGTATATACAGTATCTTGACCATTTACTTCCTTAAAATACTTAAAAAAAGGTTCTCCAATTTTGACATTAATTATTGTATCAGAACCGACGACTTGCTGACTATGAAAAGCTAATGAAGAACTGTAAACTTCAAGTTCCATATCCTCAGTAAATCTTTTCATATCCTCAGAGTAGCGATGAAAGTTCGAGAAAGATCTTTTGACAAGAGGGTCACGATCATAGGTAATTATTGACTTAAATCCATTCTTGAGATCTTCTCTCAGCATTCTGTCATCATTGGTTTTACGCAATTGATTTATATACATTTCTCTTTCCACATACTCTTTGCCAAACCCCTCATTTTTAATGATTATGTCAGCTTCTATAAGTTCGCTATAATCATCATTGGATATGGTATATTCTTGGTAATAAGCTCGCTGTTGATGATTTTGATTTGGGTAATTGTATTGAATATTTCGAATGGCTTCTATGAATAGATGTTTTAGGTACTCATCTGAAACGATGGTTAGCTCATCCATTGTATATGAGGATGTTTCCATGACCAGTCTTATGTCATCTGGTAAGTCTTCGATTGGGGTATACAAAGTCTCATAAGCTAAAGAAGTACACACGATAGTGTCACCATAGGATTTTCGTGGTATCACAAGTGAAAACTGCCCGCCCTCATCAGTTACAGTCCCTATGCCTTGATTGCTTTTAAGGAACACATGAGCAAAGATTATAGGTTCGTTATTTTTATCTACAAGGTTGCCTTTGATATGAAGTTGGCAGAATGAAATATTATATGAAAAACAAATTGAAAGGAAGACGAGAATTGGTTTCATGAAAGTTGGATTAGTTACATACCAACATTAAACGGAAAAGACTTATTACAAATTGCGAGATTTAAAGACAGGAAAATCTATAGCTCAAAAACTAAAACAGAATAAATTAATGAGAATTTAATTCTTAGAGTAATATTCAATTTATAACATCATCTCCCAGATCCCTTAGTCGCTGACGTTCTTCCCACAGCTGCCGTTTGAGTAAGGCCTCTTGTGCTCTTCTTTCTTCTCTTTCCGCCAACGTCATTTCAAATACATCCCTAGGAAAATAATGCGTAGCATCTGCATATATCTCCTCCGCCCACGGGTCTGTATTCTCTTCATCGGTTTCTATCATTCCTTTAAAGAGAAAGGAAACAACGACACCTACAATAGCACCCAATAAATGACTCTCCCAAGAAACACCTTCCTTGTTGGGTACTATCCCACCGAGGTACCCACTGTACAATATGGTAACGACTAGCGCTAGAACGATCGCCTTGATGTTTTTTCTAAAGACGCCATTCCAAAATATAAATGATATCAACCCATACACGACGCCACTAGCGCCAATGTGATATACTGATCTACCTAGTAGCCATACTGAAGCTCCAGTAACTAAATAGATAGAGATAAACCCTGGCCACGCCACTCTTCTATAGAAGTAATGGATAATAGTCGATGAGACAAATAAGGGTACAGAATTAGAAACGAGATGTTCCCAACTTCCATGGACAAGAGGGGCGGTGATAATACCTTGTAAGCCATCTAACTCTCTAGGGTAGATACCCCAATGCGTTAGCGTTGTATTAGTTAAGGTTGTTATGATATGGACAGCCCATATAATGGCTACTATCGTAACACTGAATAAAAGTGATTGGACGAAGGGATTTTTGATTTTGTCCATTCAGTATATACTGAATATAGATTTAGTTGAATCTTCTCTGAATAAGCTGTACAAGTTGCTTAGCTTTCTTTTGCTTGGCTGGTGCATCCCAATCATACTTACTTGCAACACTTTTCATAAGCACCACTCTTGCTTCACCGTAATTATCTAGACCATTAAGTGCAACCATGAGATTGTTGAATTCAGAGGTGTTTCCTCCAAATAGCTCATTCACAGTAAATATGCGTTCATTTATACCCATAGCCTTAGTCAAATCCGATATGGGAGTCTGGCTAAGCTTATCTGATAATTCTGTGATAGGCTTCTCTTCAAATATGGCGAGCATATCTGGAGAAAATGTAGATGAAGGTGTGGTAGCCTGATTTCTAGTATCACTAGCCGAAGATGCTGCTTGAGCAGGCTGAGCTACTTTCTTTTCTTCTGGTACAATCACTTCTGCTTCTTCTACCACTACCTCTTCTACCTCTACAACTTCGGTATTCTCCACTTTTGCCTCTTTTGCAGCAGCTTTATGTTCTTTCTTTATTCTTTTCTCTTCCTTTTTTAATGAAGCTTTATCTCTAGAAATCTCATCGTCTATAAGCTCTTCTTCAGAGCAAAGAGAATTATATAAGTCTTTAGCATAGGCCTTCAGTAAATCTCTTTCTGTTTCGGTAGACTCACCTATATCATTGATAAGTTCGTATAGCCGATTTATTTTCTTGAGGGTCTTCGCTGTTTTATCCAAGTTCATTACTATTCTTTTCTAGTTCTTTGCAATTATAATTCCTAATTTGCCCGCCAGTCACTATATATAAATTTGTGACATACATTATAAACTACATTTTGGCAATTTTTAGTTTCTTTTAAGCATGTTTTTAGAACCTAATTTTAAAGGTCAACGCAGCGGATGGATAGAGGTTATCTGTGGCTCTATGTTTTCTGGTAAAACAGAGGAACTTATAAGAAGACTCAATAGAGCTAAAATAGCGCATCAACGCATCCAAATTTTTAAGCCGAAAAAGGACAATCGCTATGATGAGACTGCCGTGGTATCGCATAACGAGAATGCCATTGCCAGTTTGCCCGTAGAAAAAAGTGTGGATATCTTCCAACATATAGATGATGTCAACGTAGTGGGTGTCGATGAGGCACAGTTTTTTGATTCAGACTTGGTCGTTGTATGCCAGAAGTTGGCTATTAAGGGTATTAGAGTCATTGTTGCTGGTCTGGACATGGACTTTAGAGGCCAGCCATTTGGTCCTATCCCTAATTTGCTCGCGGTGGCGGAGTATATCACTAAGGTGCATGCCATTTGTCCCCATTGTGGCAGCTTGGCTACTCATTCCTTTAGATTGACCTCAGAAAAAGAAACAGTCGTACTAGGCGAAAAGGACAAGTATGAGCCTCGCTGTAGGATTTGTTATGAAATGGGGAACATACTTGACTTCAGATCTTAATGGAGTTACCTACATATGGTCGAATTTACCTAGACCAAATCCGCCTTATAAAACTATAAGAATCCCTACATTTGCCGCCATCTGAAGTGTATAACGAATTTGTATAATATGTCGGCCAAAAAAATAAAATCTGCACTTATCTCTGTCTTTGATAAAGGGGGCTTAGATAATATCATAAAATTGCTTCAAGAGCAAGAAGTGAAAGTCTATTCCACAGGAGGTACTTACAAACATCTTGAGGCCCATGGACTTAAGGTGATTCGAGTAGAAGATATTACCTCGTATCCATCTATTCTGGACGGAAGAGTAAAAACGCTTCACCCAAAAGTATTTGGTGGTATCCTTGCAAGGAGAGAGGAGTCACATCTTTCGCAGTTGGGTCAGTACGATATTCCAGAAATAGATCTAGTTGTCGTTGATTTATATCCTTTTGAGAAAACAGTGGCAAGCACGGATGATGCTGAACAGATTATAGAGAAGATAGATATAGGTGGAATAGCCCTCATTAGAGCTGCAGCTAAGAACTATGGTGATGTTGTGATCATTCCATCACAAAAACAATATCCCGCCTTAGAGAAAATTTTATCTGAGCAAGCGGGAAGCACGACGCTGGCTGATAGAAAGCACCTAGCTGCCGAGGCTTTTGCAGTTTCTTCGCACTACGATACAGCCATCTTTTCTTACTTCAATAGAGATAGTCAAGTTGCTGTCTCTGGATTCAGACACAGTGAAAAGATAGGGTCAGGGCTAAGATATGGTGAGAATCCCCATCAGTCCGCGGTCTTTTTTGGAGATATGGAAGAAGTTTTCGATAAGCTTTCCGGCAAAGAATTATCGTTCAATAATTTAGTAGATGTAGATTCAGCCATCCAATTAATGGCCGAATTTGAATCTGATGATCCTACATTCGCCGTCCTCAAGCATACCAATGCTTGTGGTGTAGCAACGCGTGATAATGTGTATGAAGCTTGGACAGCAGCCTTAGCGGGGGATCCTGTATCTGCCTTTGGAGGCATCCTAATTTCTAATACGACAATAGATTTAAATACCGCAAAGGAAATAAACAAGCTATTCTATGAAGTGCTGATTGCGCCGGATTTCGACAAGGAGGCACTCACTTTATTGACAGAAAAGAAAAAGAGAATCCTTCTTAAGATCAAGCAGTTTTATCGTCAAAATAAGTCATTCAAGACAATACTCAATGGGGTTATACAGCAGGATATGGATCTCAACGCTGAAGCATCAGAGGATTTGAAAGTTGTGACAGAAGAAGCTCCTTCTGTAGGTCAGATAGATGATTTGCTATTTGCCAATAAGCTGGTAAAACACCTCAAGTCCAATACCATCGTGCTTGCAAGGAATAGACAGCTATTAGGTATGGGATGTGGACAAACTTCACGTGTAGATGCCTGCGAGCAAGCGATAGCCAAGGCTAAGAGATTCGGATTTGATATTAGTGGCGCTGCGATGGCTTCAGATGCATTCTTCCCGTTTCCAGACTGTGTAGAGATTGGACATAAGGCGGGGGTACAAGCTGTCATCCAACCTGGTGGTTCTATTAAGGACCAATTGAGTATAGATTACTGTAATAAACATAATCTACCCATGGTGTTTACTGGAATTCGTCATTTCAAGCATTAGATAGATACTTGTCTTCACTTCATTGATCCATAATCCAATGTATCTAATTATAGACATAGGGAATACTTTTATCAAGTTGGCCATTTATGACGGAGGCGAAATCATTCATAGAGTAAGTAAGAAAAAGGTGCTGGTAAAAGATATAAAGGCGCTGTATAGTAAATACCGTTTTAGTGCTGCTATAGCTTCATCCGTTAGGACTAAGAACGCCTACTTCATAGACTATTTGAAAAGGGAGCATAATCTGATGGTGCTGACTCACAAAACCAAAGTGCCAATCTCTAATCTATATAAGTCCCCAAAGACCTTAGGATTGGATAGATTAGCAGCTATTGTAGGTGCAGCCAACATGAGACCCCAAAAGAACTGTCTAGTTATTGATATAGGGACCTGTATGACTTATGATTTCATAGACGACAAAAGAAACTACTATGGAGGCAACATTGCTCCTGGTATAGAGTTAAGGTTACTATCCATGCACCATTTTACGTCCGCATTGCCTCTAATAAAGAGAAAGTGGAACGAAAACATGCTGGGAGATACCACCAAGTCAGCCATCCAGAATGGTGCGGTATGGGGTATGAAACTTGAAATAGAAGCTTTTATTAAAACTTTAACGAGTAAAAAAGGGCAATTG
>CAZIMH010000173.1:0-6504 GCA_964540155.1 uncultured Saprospiraceae bacterium | reverse complement strand
TACGTAATTTTATCAGAAATAAATACCAATTGATTATGTCAGACTACAAAGACAAGTAATTCAACAATCTAAGAAAGCTTATTGGCTTAATAGGTATTCTAATGCCCTGTGCACTTTTGGCCTATACTTTACCTGATCCAGAATGCAATAAGGTGCTCAATTCTATTAGTGCTTATTACCACTCTACAGCGGGGCACATATTTAGTGCCTGCTCATTGGTGATCGGTGTTGTTATGTGGAATACTATTAAATATTCAGAAGACAAATGGTTGTACAGATTAGCGGCAGTGTTGTCTATTATCATTGGATTTGTGCCCAATTTACAGGGTGATATAGGTGGTTGCTTTATACGACAGAATAAAATAAAGTGGATTGACTATATACATTTAGGGTCGGCAATAACATTTTTCGCCTTGCTATCTTATTTGGTTTATTTCAGATTCACAAAATCAGAACATCTAGAAATAAGTTATGCAAAACAAGCACGGAATCGAGTATTTAGAATCAGTGGTATCGTGATGATGGTGACAATGGTTTTGGTCGCTATATCTGCTAATATTGGTGGAAGATGGGATAGTATCAGACCCATTTTTGTAGGAGAAACCATTATGCTCTTCGCATTCAGCTACGCCTGGTTGATAAAAGGACAATTCTGGATGAAAGAGAAGAATGGCTATAGCTAATGCTCTCGTTCTAGTTCTTACATATGTTCGGTTATTCCTTTAAAAACTTCAGGTACATTCCTAGGCTGGCATGCATCAGTTTGGTATCATAATATCTATTCACTCTCCACGGGTTTACCAGAGATAGATTGATGCCAAATGTTTTTCCGAGTTCTGTATGAATCGTAAGCTTAGGATTGACCGGAGATGATTTCTGTATAAAATTAGCAACGGTGATACTTGTATGATCTAAGGGACTAAAGGTGATATAGGGTTCTAGGAAAAACAACTTCTCTACGCCATTATTCTTAAATCTGACTAACATCCCCGCAGATAGATATTCATTGATTGAATAATTTGCGCCTACAAAGAAACTATTCTGCAAACGAGTCCTAAATGATTCAGATCTATTAGCAATTTCAAGTTTGGAATATAGGGTATCCTCTATACTAAAGGTCTGACCCGTTACATAAGTTTCTCTTATATCAAAACCACTAAATGCTTCTTGGCTCTGCTCCTCTAAAATTTGGGTCTGCTTAGACCATCGTATAAATCCGACATCATCTACCCTACCAAATATTCTGAGTTTATCATTTAAGGTATAACTAGCCTGAAAAGAAAATCCAAAACCCAAATTTTCTAAGGACCCCGTTATCGAAATTGCGTTTTCATTTAAAATGAGCTCTGTACTATCTATTGTATTGTAATTAATTGCGCTACTAGACTGTACCAAAATGTCTTTATCGAATCCAAACTCAAAGAAGTTCTCTCCAAAATCAATATTGAGGGTGCTACTATTAGTATTAAGAAAAGCGTCACCTGTATATAGATTAGCTTGGAAGCCTAAGAGTAAATTTTCCTTTTGGATATCAACACCCAAAGCCCACTTGTGAGTAGAAGAGAAGAGGATTTGAGGATTAATGTCAATGTCACTACTTACAAGGCGACTATTACCTTCTGTTACCAATTCGAAAAGATGATTAGGAATATTCACTCTGGTGTCTATGATGGCATCGTGGAAGAATGAAAACCGCATATTATCGATGCGATATGATAATCCACCATAACTCAATCTTGCATTCATATGCAAATCAAAATCATCTCCGCTTTGTGTAGCTAAAGTTAAGTCAAGCGTTTTGTTTTCTTCTACATAGATATCACCATAAGTCAATTCAGGACTATTCATTGTCAGGCTGAAGGTCGGCAATACCCATGTCAACCTTTTGGGTCTTTCAGATTTTAGCACAATGAATCTTGATTGCTTGATTATGTTATAATCGTATATCAATTGGTTTTCGTGAAATGAAGACACAAATTGACTGAAAGACAGTTGACAAAAGGTCAATGCTATTATCGTAGCTAGGTATTTCATAATAATAAGTCCTAGACTATCTTAATATGGCACCTAACTTAATATCTACTCCATGGTGGTCTAAGACCCAAACGAACTCATCCTGGAAATCTTCTGTAGTTGTGACTAGTACTCTTGACAGCACGTTAGCAACTTGAGGGATTTTAATGACGTCTTCCTCAGAGATTGGAATGCAAGAAATCTGTGGTTCCAAATCAGCTATTGTCAATTGTACATCAGTATTAGCTGATACACTAACCCACTCATCTTGAGGCACGAGTGTAAATAAGGTTTCACCATTTGAATCCATAAAGAAAAGATTGACGCCAACGCTTATTGGAAATGCATTAATCAAGCTAAGCTTAAGCTCCCCTGTACCTTCTATGTCATCATACTCTATCTCATCAAAACCTATCGTTTCTTGTAATATAAGATCGTTGGCTCTCATATGGAGCGGTAATTCTATAATAGCATTCATTTCTATCTCACCATCTGCTGTGTAGAATCCTATTTCTTGACTTGGGTTGGTAAATAGATCCAAGTCATAGTCTACCATAGATGGTTTGAAATTGAAAAGTTCGACTGCATTACTGTTTGAACCATTTATTTCTACAGCTGTAGATAGCGTTTCACCCACTTGATTGATACTTGGATAATTAAATGCAATGCCTTGGTTAAGTTGGTCATAAACCAATTCGAAAGTTTCTCCTTCTATATTTGTAACATTCGCAAAATTGAGGCGCATCTCTGCTGGAATGCCGATGCTATTGTTGATATCAAAAATAAGTTTAGGCTCTGCTAAATCAAGACCTCCACTTACCCAACTATCGAAAAAAGAAATATCTATAAGATCCTCTGTGGTAGGTAATTCGGCATCTCCAAATTTTCCATCTACATAGGAAAAATCTAACTGCTTGAAGTTAACTTCAAAACTAGAAAGTTCGACATTAGAGCTATTAGCAGTAGTTGCAGAATAGAGTAATTGAAGTGTTTCTGTCTGTAATGCTTCTATGCGCCAATTGGACAAGTCGATATCTGGCGTAACCAATAATTCATTAGGCTGCAAGTCAAAGGTTCTAATAAAAGATTGATCATTAGAATTCAAAAGTCCATCTATGGTAACAACCACATTCAATCTTTCATTGGTAGGATTTCTAATTTCAAAAGCCATTGTAGAACTATTGAAATCAGCATTGAGAATTACAATATCGTAGAAAGGAACGATAAAGTTTTGCGGATTAGTTGTAATCCGAACTGAGTTATCTACCGGAGGAAAAACTTCATTAATGGATATGGGAGGAATAGTATTCGAATAACGCAATGTTACTCTTCCTTCGGAATCAGAAATAACCTCGGTATTATTATCAGGGTTTGCTCCCAAGTCTGCAATAAAAAAAGTAGAATTAACTAATGGAACACCTATTTCCGGGTCACCAAAATCTACATTATCTATGTCAAATGGATCCACATTTTCGCAAGAAATTAGAAGAATACAGACCACGAGTACGGCCACTGAAGTGAGAAGCTTGTTCATGATTGAAGTTGTTTTAAGTAATGTTTTACCTAATAAATATAGGGAAATTATGTACAATATAAAAACTCAAATATTCTAAGATTATTGTTAAGTGCTCGCAATGACAAATAGCTTTTAATAAAAGTTATCTAAAAAAAGGAGCCCCAATATATCTTGGGACTCCTCATTCTAGACTTCTGAATGTTTATTCTATTTAGAAATCAAACAGATTGCCTTTACGCTGAAGATTGGTTTCTTTTTCATCCTTTTGCTCACCACTAAATGTGGCTACATTATCTGTTACGCAAAAGTCGATAAAGTCATAGTTTCCAAATTCTCCATCAGATGAGTCTACTTCATTATTGTTGATGTCTAGTATTTCAAATGAACCATTGCCATAGTCACAGCAAATACCATCTCCATATGAATCATAGACCATAATTGTATAGCATCCATTGGGCACCATAAAAGTCTCACTGATAACTGTACCGTTCGCATTATCTGAGTAAGGACCACCGCTCGAAATAATACTTCCATTACTATCTTCTAGCTCCCATGTCGTTTCTGAACCATAATCATCTAGTGTAAGATTGAAATGGATTGTGTTATTCGTGTTTCCGCCTGTGCCGCCACCACCACCATTGGCAGTTTGCGTAAAGGTCTCTAGGTCTGTAAAATCAGTCCATCCACTAGGGCATTGCGTTCTTATTTTATACTCATAGGTAGCTCCATTCTGTAGCGCCGTCAATGTTCTAGACGGTGGCGTAGTCGCTCTGTTCGTCCAGGTTGTAGTCCCCACTCTTCTATATCTGATTTGGTATCGGATAGCCTGTGGCATTGGATCCCAGCTCACTTTGGTCATGGTTGTACTTAGGTACTCTGTCTCTGAAGCACTAGGCATGTCACAAGTGTTAGAACCATTGCCACCAGATCCTCCACTGGATGTAGTAAACGTTTGGAAAGCGGTCCATCCACTCCATCCGCTAGGGCAATTAGTTCTGATTCTATATTGGTACTCTGTAGATGGAGATAATGATGTCAACGTTTTCTCATTCTCCAACGTAATCATGTTTGTCCATTGGTTAGGCCCGGCTACTCTATATATAATTTGGTATTTAGTAGCACCCGGTTGTGCTTCCCATACAAGCTCTACGCTTGTACTGCTTAGCGGCGTGACATTAAAAGTAGTAGGTGTACCACAAGTACTAGCGCCTGTTCCTGTTCCTCCTGTTCCTGTTCCGCCAGTGCCGCCAGATCCACCTGAACCTCCGCCATTAGTGCCACTATTTCCAGAGATGACATTAGAGGCATTGCCTGTGATGTTGGTCAAACTAGAAGCCACATAGCTCTCATTTTCTGATATCTGACCAGCTGAAAACATGTACATACATGCATCGTCAGTGTAGTCCATATAATTCATATGTAGGTCAGTAGATCCACAACTGCTAGCCCCTACGTTAGGGCATCCGCTATAGTCCGACTGTGAGTTTGGTGTATCTGTAATACCATCGTCTTGGTTACAACCATTACCCCAGATATGATCTAGATTAAGGTAGTGTCCGATTTCATGTGTTAGAGTTCTTCCAAGGTTAAATGGCGCATTAGCCCCTACATTTCCACAAGAAGTAGTCAGACCAAATGCACCGAGGTCCACCACAACACCATCTCCATTACCTGCACCACCTAGTGGAGAGTAACCCAATGCACCGCCAGCATTCTTGACGAAAATGTTGAGGTATCCAGACCAGTTGCTGTCTGAATCTCCCGTCGTCGCATTTCTCGTTACTGCTAGATCACCATTGGTTAAGCCATAACCACTTGGGTGATTTTGGTCAGCAAGTACAAATTCCAGACAAGCTTCACCATTAGATATCCCTGGGAATGAACTTGCCGCATTGCCCGTCCAGTTAGTGATATCACTATTGGTGCCTTGGTAATCTGCATTCAAGGCATCTATCTGCTCTTGCGCCATGGTAATCAAGCAAGAAAGCGTTGCGCTATTATTAGCCCCTTGGTAATGTACTGCTACCGGAACGATGACAGGAGAGCTACAAGATGCTCTTGAATCAAGAAGATTGCTCACAAATGATTTGTGCTTTTGCATTCTTTCTTCGTACTCAGCTCTATAGGCTGGATCAGAAAGTAGTTCCTCCATATGGGTTGCATGATTGCATGTACGACCCTCAGTAAAGGTTTTGGTTTCAGCGTTTATTAGGTCAGCTGAATCTCCGAGGCTTGATTCATCACTACAAGACATGAATCCTAAAAGTCCTAGTAGCATGGTTAAAAAAATCAGATTTTTCATAAGTCTAAATTTTAAGTTGATTAATAAACAATGACTCAAAGGGTGATTGCGATTGTAAAACTATAGGGCTTTAGACCTTGAAATCGGCGACTTTATACTTAGACAGGGGGTTTATTATACTTAGGCTGGGTTTTATTATACTTCCGATATTCCATTAAATTGCAGATATGGATACGTTTGCATCAGACAAGCAAGAAAGCAATGGAAATACCTAATAGGTTACAAGAATTTCTTTTTGGCAAGCGCTTTAGAATATTCAGGCATTTGCTATTCTGGCTCTTTATATATGCAGATGAAGTATTGGGAGTACTCGGCCTGACTGAAAATCTGGAAACACCGGGAATCATGTGGATTCTCAATATTTCTGCTGACATGTTCATGGTATATCTTAATCTGTATGTGCTTATACCACGATTTTTTCTGAAAGGACGGATCTCTTTATACTTTCTCTGGACAGTCCTATCGGTTCTCGTTGTTATCTTATGTAACTACTGGACGGAGTTTGGCGGCGCCTTGGAAGGGACGGGTCTTGTACCAGCAGACTTTTATGATTTTGAGTCATACAACTTCGTGCCCCCTGATATCCTAACCTATGTTGTAGGCAATAGCTGGACCAATGCGGGTATTGTAGCCTTGGCCGTAGCGTTTAAGTTATTCCAAGAGTCATTCAGTT
>CAZIMH010000172.1:4391-6620 GCA_964540155.1 uncultured Saprospiraceae bacterium | reverse complement strand
TTTTGGTAGTCCATCCTGCATAATATCGAAAGGTCTTTGCAGCACCGCCTGCATCAGAACCTTTGGCATCTTTTAGAAGTTTGCCATTTTCTAGCGTGACAAGTTGCGCGATGGAATCACTATGGGCTGTGATTAATTCAGCAAGCTTATAAAGGACCTGAGCTCTTGTGTCAGGATTCATCTTTCTCCACGGACTGTCATGGCGAAAAGCGTCTGACGCTGCATTGACTGCAATATCTACTTCTGCTTTGGTGCCAAGACTGATACTACTGATGATTTTTTCGTTAGCTGGATTTACGATGTCTATGGTAGCGCCTGCTGTACCTTGAGTATAGCTTCCATTAATATAATGCGTATGAATTTTTCTTTTGAGAAATTCTTGTAATCTATCAGTAAGTTGAATCATTGCGCTTAATTATACTATTTCATCTACAACACCATTCCTCAGAATACCTACGCCGGCGCCCTCTATCTCCACTACATCTCCTGGCACCAAATATATTGGTGGGTCAAATCTAGCGCCTGCACCATTAGGCGTACCTGTAGATATCATATCTCCTGGCTTTAAAGTCATAAATGTACTTAGGTAGGAAATAATGTAGTCAAATGGGAACATGAGATTAGAGGTATTGTCCTTTTGTCTTATCTCTCCATTAACCTTTGTTTGGATGTCAAGATTGTTATAATCAGATATTTCATCCGCGGTAATCATCCATGGACCGATGACTGCTGTATTGTCAAAGTTCTTTCCTTGAGTGACATTAAATTTTGCATGACGTACCCAATCCCTTATTGTGCCTTCATTCATAAGTGTTAACCCAGCTATGTGATCTAACGCTGATTCTCTTGGAATTCGTCGCCCCGACTTGCCTATGATAATGACTATTTCACCTTCGTAATCCAATTGAGGGGATTCAGGAGGTCTATTGATGTTCTGGTTATGACCGACAAATGAGTCATGGTATCTCAAAAAGACACTGGGATATTTCGGCAGCGCAGAGTTGTCTTTGTACTCTGCATTTCTCTTTGCATAATTGACACCTATACAGATAATTTTTTGTCCAGTGATAACTGGCGGTAGATATTCTATCTGGTCTTCATTGTAAGCAGCGGGAAGACTTTGTGCTATTTCTTTCAATTTGTCTAAGGCGTCTAATTCAATCCACTTTCTTAGATTATTGCCGTATTGGATACCTATATCAGTAACCGATATTTGGCCGTCCTTTTCTACGACAGAGCCGTAGGTAATGCGTTCATTAATTTTATATGTTGCAAATTTCATCTTAATCTTTTAATGTTTATTTTATTGTACGCCACCCCAGCACATGTACTTAATATTGACGTAGTCTTCAATTCCATATTTAGATCCTTCTCTTCCAAACCCACTTTCTTTCACACCGCCAAATGGTGCCACAGCGGTGGAAATCATACCACTATTAATACCTACCATTCCAAATTCTAACGCTTCCGCCACTCTCCATATCCGGGCATAATCTCTTCCGTAAAAATAAGATGCCAAGCCGTAGTTGGTGTCATTAGCTAGGGCAATAACTTCTTCTTCAGTTTCAAATTTGAAGATAGGTGCGATAGGTCCAAAAATCTCATTAGTGAAGACCTTCATATCTGTCGTAGGATTAGTAATAATAGTAGGCTCATATATTAATTCATTGACTGACGATACTTGTCCACCAGCCAATATTTGTGCGCCTTGAGTTCTGGCATCTTCCACCACTTCTGAAACTCTAGCTAGTGCCTTTTGCTCTATAAGTGGACCAACGACTGTAGATGCTTCTAATCCATTCCCTAATGAAAGCTCTTTCGTTGCCTCTGCTAATTTACTAACGAACTCATCATAGATACCTGCCTGTGCAAACATTCTGTTAGAGCAAATGCATGTTTGTCCAGCGTTACGAAACTTTGAGGCAATGGCACCTTTGACTGCGTCATCTATATCTGCATCATCAAAAACAATAAATGGCGCATTACCGCCTAATTCTAAAGAGACTTTTTTGACACTATCTGCAGATTGTTTTAAGAGTATCTTACCTACTGCAGTAGAGCCAGTAAATGATATCTTTTTAATGAGTGAGTTGGTGGTGAGTTCTTTTCCGATGGCAGGCGCATCATTTGTTGTTATAATATTAAGGACACCCTTAGGGAAACCAGCTTGATCTGCTAGCTCTGCTAAGGCTAGCGCCGAAAGGGGGGTTAGCTCTGAGGGCTTGATAA
>CAZIMH010000172.1:0-4291 GCA_964540155.1 uncultured Saprospiraceae bacterium | reverse complement strand
GTAGTTAGGATAGTAGCTAGGTCATCTACGTTGTCTAGTTGCAATTGATACCATTTCTTAAGTATTCTAGATCGCTTTCCTGCAGAGAAATTTTTCCATTCATTGAATGCTTGATGTGCAGCCTTAATTGCGGCTCTACAATCAGAAACATTCATGTCTGGTATGTTAGTTAATAACGCTTGGGAATAAGGGTTTCTTACTTCCATTGTTTTGCCACTAGAGGCTTTACACCACTCACCATTTATGTAACAGTCTGTTTTTAATAATGCTTTATTTTTTATGCCTTCCATAATATTTATCTGATTGAATTGAAGGTGATATCTTGACCTTTGATAAGTTCTTTAATTTCGGTAGAGAGAATAATCTGTTTTGAATCGACTTCTTTACTGAGATGTGTTTTTAATAAATCAATGCCAATTTCTGAAAACTTTTGGAGGATTTCTGATGGCCTTCCTTCTCTAAGTCTGTAAAGTAGATTCACCATTTGATAGTCATTGTTACCATCTATAATAAAGTACTCTTTCGTCTTTAGTACTCTACATTTAATACCCATCTTTGATGCATGCCCAGTGTCAATAAGTTGGTCAGATAATTGAGCAAAAAAACTCGCAAAATCCATATCAACATTATCGGTGCATTCTAGTGTAATATGTGGCATAAATATTTTTAATTTATTTATTAAGCAACGTCATCAAACCCTGCAATAATAGGATTGGATTCTATATCGGATTCTCTTACATCTATTCCTCTAAAAGTGCTACCATGCTCAAACCAAGACTTAGGGGCAGGTGCTCCCCATAGTGTCTGCCTTTTGGGGTCTCTGAGGTCCCACGATAACGGTTCCCAGTCTGTATCTATAGTCAAGTAATCACAAGTAAACGGTTCTAGCCTATGGCCATCAGGGTCAAGTATATAAAGGAAGAAAGCATTGGATATACCATGTCTGCCAGGTCCTCTCTCTATATTTTCTACATAGCCCTCAGAAGCCATCACGTCTAGGAGGTGTATGATATTATTGATGCTCGCTGTCCAGATTCCAGTATGATGTAGTCGAGGTCCTTTGCCATTAGTCATTGCCATATCATGAACATTTCCTTTTCTATGTGTCCATGCTGCCCACATGTCTCCTTTTTCTGTCAGTGTATATTCTGTCAGCCTGAATCCCAACTGTTGCACCATGAATTCGTACGTGCTCTGGCAATTGGGAGTGAAGCAGTTTATATGGTCGAAGCGCAAGGGACTCAGTCCTTTGTATTTCGAGAATGCTCTCATCATCGTGGGGACACGTTGTTGTTTGGCATGAAACTCTAACGGTAATCCTATGGGTGTCCTTACAGCTAAGGTTCTTTCTTCACCATATCTTTGCACCCATTGAGTGTGAAGGTTTAGACTTTTAAAGTGATTTTCTAAAGCTTCTAAATCTTTATCAAAAGCCACTTTGAATCCCAGTGCGATGACTTCTGCCTTGTCTCCTTGTTCTAGAACATATGAGTGATGATTTTTTTCTTCGAGGCCACGCAAGTACAATGTATTGTTTGTCCTTTCAGTTTCTATCATACCCATGATATCTACATAGAAGCGGCGACTTTCATCAAGGTCTGTCACGATACAGTGTACATGACTGCATCTTTGTATGTTAAATGGTAAATCGAAATTGTGTGGTACTAAAGCCATTATTCTAGATGTTAATTTTTACTATAATTACTTAGCGCCAAGTTGTGGAATATGGTGGTCGCCTAAAGCAACAGAAATATTTTTAGTTTCCATGTAAAAGTCAAAACTGTACTCACCGCCGTCTCTACCTATACCACTGTATTTTACACCACCAAATGGTGCAGGCAGATGCCTGACATTTTGTGAGTTGACCCATACCATACCTGATTCTACATTGAGTGCCATTCTATGACCTCTAGAGGAATCTTTCGTCCATATGTACGCTGTCAGTCCGTATCTTACAGAATTGGCTATGGCTACAGCTTCCTCTTCGGTATCAAAAGGGATTACTGTAAGAAAGGGACCGAAGACTTCTTCCTGACTGATACGCATATCCTTATCCGCATCAATGAACAAAGTGGGTTGGACATAGCATCCATTTCTCTCTATCTTTCCACCGCCTGCCATAAGTTTGGCACCTTCTTCTTGTCCTATTTTACCATAACTAAGCACTTTGTCTTGATGAGTTTGGTGTATCATTGGACCTATTTCTGTATCTGGGTCTAGTGGGTCACCAACTTTAATACGCTTAACTCGAGCAGCTAGTTTAACCACAAAGTCATCATAAATGGATCGTTGTAGCAATAGTCGACTTCCCGATGTACATCTTTCACCATTTAGACTATATTTCATGAATATAGCAGAATCTAAAGCTCTATCTAAATCGGCATCTTCAAACACAATTGTAGGATTTTGCCCACCTAATTCCAGATGTACACGTTTAAGTGTAGGGGCTCCTTGCTGCATGATGAGACTTCCTGTGGTCGTCTCTCCTATAAATGCTATTGCTTTAATTAGTTTGTGTTCAGTTAATGCTTTACCTGCTGTCTCTCCAAAACCATGTACTAGATTCCACACGCCTGCAGGAAGTCCAGCTTCATGTGCGATTTGGCAGAGTAGGGTAGCTGTAATAGGACTCAGTTCTGCTGGCTTATGTACCACTGTACAGCCTGCAGCTAAGGCTGGTGCAACTTTCCAAGTCGTTAGCATAAATGGGGTATTCCAAGGGGTAATGACACCCACAGGCCCAATCGGTTGCTTTACTGTGAAATTCAAGTGGTTGGTATCAGGAGTGGATAACCCATTAGGTGCATCGATGACCTTGTCTGCAAAATATCTGAAGTTGGCAGCTCCTCTGATCGCCGCTTTCTTCATGAATCTAATCGGCTGACCAGTATCATACGATTCCAGTACAGAAATAGTATCTGCATTTTCTTCTATCTTGTCAGCGATCGCATAGAGAATATTTCTTCTTTCTTTATGCGGCATTTTACGCCAAGTTAGAAATGCGTCACTTGCTGCTTCAGAAGCCTGATGGACATCTTCTTTATCACATTTAGCTACCTTGCATATAAAGGCATTATCCACAGGTGAGTGATTGTCAAAGGTGTCTCCGCTTATGGCAGGTACACTCTTGCCGTTGATAAAATTTAATACACCCTTTTGAGCTAAGTTCTTTATTGCAGCTTCTAATACTTTTTTATTTTTTTCGTACATATCTATGTTAGCTTATTTTGAATTTTTGGGCCATAGCTGTGGTCGCTTTAGCTAGTGCTATTAGGTCTACACCCACACCTATAAATTTTGCACCTGCAGCGATGTATTCCTTAAATACTGGTTCTGTAACTGCTAGTACACCAGGTACCCTGTTATGTGAACTTATAATTTTTAATCCTCTTTTTACTTCTGCTCTAACCTTATCGTCCATCGGTTGTCCGATCATGCCCATGGAACCTGCAAGATCTGCGGGTCCGATGAATATGCCATCCACACCCTCCACTTCGCAGATAGATTCAATATTTTCCATACCCTTAACTGATTCCACTTGTAGTATAAGGCATAGCTCATCTTGCACTTTGCTAAAGTAATCTGGTACACGTTTCCATTGTGCTGCCCTTGATAAGGCAGACCCTATACCTCGAATTCCTTTTGGTGGATAAGAAATGGCTTTGACTAAATTTTCAGCTTCCTCTGCTGTCTCTACCATAGGTACTAATAGTGTCTGTATACCAAGGTCCAATAATCTTTTAATTAAGACTGGATCTTTAGATGGTATCCTGACTACAATGCCTGTATCATAATTAGACATGGCTTGATGAGCTGTAAGAATAGAATTGATATCATAAGGGGCATGCTCTCCATCTATAAGTACCCAATCAAAACCTGCTCCAGCACATATTTCTGCCGCATAAGGGTGTGGGATTCCACTCCAGATTCCTACAGTGGTTTGGTCTTTCCTGAAATATTCTTTGACCTTATTTTTTCTTATCTCCATTTATATAAATTGACATGAGACAGTACCATATTCATTAAAATCAGCAACAATGTTATCTCCAGCTCTGACAATGACAGGTCTTGTGAATGAGCCTGCAAGAATAATTTGACCGGCTTTGAGTTGGCGACCTATACTCGCATATTTTTGTACTAACCATATAACCCCATTAGCAGGATGATCTAATACTGCACCTGCTATTCCTGATTCTTCTATTGTGTCGTTCCGACGTATTACAGCACCAGCCCATTCTAAGGCTATGGATTTTGGAATAGACGTATTGCCTAGAATGATACCTGCATTAGC
>CAZIMH010000171.1:0-6699 GCA_964540155.1 uncultured Saprospiraceae bacterium | reverse complement strand
GTATCATCTTCAGTATCACTTCCCTTGATTGTCTCGAGCAGCATATCTGCTTGTGCTTCATATGGAATGGAGTCGAATACAGACATCTGATATTCTATCGTCTCTAACCCACTCACATCCTTACCTGATTCCTGAGCTAATGAGTATAGTTCCATCTCGTATGACTTTATGCTGCTATCATCACCAAACCCTTTACCAAACTCAACATCTCCACTGGCGAAGACTGTCAGAAACATGGGCTTTAGTTTTTCCATGAAAAACATAGGGATACCCATACCATCAAAATGAGCCTTTACAAATGCATATTCCTCATCTGTATATAAGTCCTTCAATGTTTTGCCGTCTGCCATAAAGGCCTTCGTCAAGAGTCCCATCTGAGCACCCATATCGAACATATCATCCAGATCTATCTCAAAGGATACTCGGTCTGCAGATTCCAAGGCAGATAAGGTACCTTCAGGCCAAAAGAAGCTTTCTGAATCTATCATATGGATTGTCCCAAAAAGGTAGCTCGGTGTGGCAAGGCCGTTGCCTTCGATTTTCCACAGCAGCGCATTTTCCAAATCATAATTATCTGATGCAGCAGTCGCGGTCTGAGTTTGGACATTCGTATCACTGAGTTGCTTCGTACCCTTGCAGGATATGGTCCCCATTATGATGGCGAGCATCATTACTGACAAGTGAGTCCAATTAGCTGATAACGAAAATTTATTCATGGTTTTAAATTATTTATGTTGTCTTGCATTAAAAATCTGAGACATAAGAATCGCCCCTGCAACAGAGACATTGAGACTTTCTACATTACCGGTACCTGGTATGGTCATCACTAAATCAGAACGTTGTCTTATTTCCTTAGAAACTCCCTTACCCTCAGAACCTAAAATAAGTGCAATTGGTTCGCTAAAATCGGGTGTAGAATTATCATTATTGGTACCACTATCTGCTAGGATGATTGTCAGACCTGAGGCTTTGAGGAAGTCAAGGGTTTTGGTCATACTTTGCTCTCTGCAAATAGGGATATCCTTGATTGCACCAGCAGAGGCTTTATGTGCAAAACTGTTTATTCTAGCTGATTTCTTCGAGGGTATCACTATCGCATCCATCCCAAACCAAACTGCAGATCGTGCCAATGCTCCAATATTTCTTACATCTTCTATCCCATCCAACACAAGTATAGCTGGGGTTTTGCCTTGCTCATAGAGAAGGGGTAATACATCTTCTACCTTGTGATAAGTCACTATAGCGAGCTGAGCGGCCACTCCTTGATGATTAGCATGTCCTGAGATACTGTGAAGTTTCTCCTTGGGTAGGTATTGTAAGGGGATATTTCTTTCGCGGGTAAGCGTACGAATTTCTTTTTCATAGTCCCCTTTCAAACGGCTATCTATCCAGACTTTTTCCAGTTGCTGACCACTAGTAAGTGCATCCTTGACGGGTTTTCGGCCTATTAAAATTGTATCTCCTGATTTCTTTGCTATGGTTTTACGCTTTGTCCTTAAATGGCAAAGATGGTGAAACTCGTGAAACTTCCTCCACGAATGCGCTTAATCAAGGGCGAAATACCGCTCTTTTAGTCATTTGTTATCTAATGGCTCCAAAATGTCCTGCTCAATTACCGGATTGTAATTGAAATCCTATTGGTTTTATTATTTTTAAGCTAAATCTAACCTGAAATCACATGATTAAAAATTTACATTTTTTACTATTTATCATGCTGATGCCTGTATTCGCATCAGCCCAGAGCGACAATGCTCAAAATATCGATCGAGCAAAAATCGACTTGATAGGTCAGACTTTTCTTACAGATAAGTTAGAAGAGCTGGATTTGACTGATTCAGACATACTAGGTATGCATATTTCAGATTTGTATGTCAATAATCACAATGGATGGACACATTTGTATTATACTCAGACTTACAAAGATGTTCAAGTCCGAAATGCTATTCTCAACCTAACGATTAAATCTAATGGGGAGGTTTTACATTACGGGAATAGGTTTGTAAAGGATATCAGAAGTAAGATAGAAAGTGATGCGATGGTAATATCCGCATCTGATGCAATAATCTATGCTGCTGAAGATTTAGAATTGCCAGGCATAGTGCCTCCAACTGTACTTAAAAAGAACCTAGAATTCCAAAAGGAACAATACACAGCCCCATTTGCTGATGAGAAAATTTTAGTACAGCCTAAGTATATCGCTGACGAAAATGGCTTATACAGACTTACTTGGGAGGTATACTTAGATGAAAAGTCTACACCTGACACTTGGTTTTCTTATATAGACGCTGCTACAGGTAAGCTTGTAAGCAAAATAAATAATACTGTATACTGTCAGGTACATAATGGTATGTTTCATAACCATTCTTCTGAATGCAGACACATCAAAGAGGGTAAACAAGAAATCGAAAGAAGCACTGTAAATACTGATGGGGCATCATACAGAGCCTTCCCGCTACCTATAGAGAGTCCAGTACATGGTGGTAGAGAACTATTAGTAGATCCAGCAATTCCTGAGGTATCTCCATTCGGATGGCATGATGTAGATGGTGAGCCTGGTGCAGAATTCACGATCACAAGAGGTAATAATGTATGGGCATATGCTGACACGGACGGTGATGACACTTCAGATGGAGATGAACCAGATGGTGGTGATGATTTAGTTTTTGATTTTACATTTGATGAGACTGTAGAGCCTATAAACAGTTTAGAAGCCGATATCACAAATCTATTTGTGGCTTGTAACATGTTTCATGATAATATAGCTTTGGTAGGCTTTGACTCGCCGTCTGGAAATTTCCAAGCCAATGATTATGGTGCAGGTGGTAGAGATAACGATCCGGTAAGAGCTGAGACTTTAGATGGTATAGACCAAGGTAATGGTAACAATGCGACTTTTGGCACACCGCCAGATGGTTCTAGTGGTCAGATGCAGATGTTTCAGTGGAATTTTACTGAGAGTATATTCAGAATAACAGAACCTGATGCTCTTGCTGGTGAATATGAAGTTGGTGGTGTAACTGGTGTATGGGGTATTCCTCCTATCGATGAAATAGACGTAGAAGGTCCTATGATTGTAGCGCTGGACGGAGATCTTCAGTTTCCAGAGCAAGGATGTGGGGAAATTGAAAATGATATAGAAGGTCAGGTTGCCATGATTTTTAGAGGAAGTTGTGAATTCGGAACCAAAGCATTGAATGCACAAAATGCAGGCGCTGTCGCTGTGGTAATCTGTAATGTACCAGGCGTTAGAGGAGGTGATGGTGAAGAGATATTAAATCCTGCTCCAGGAGACGATGGGATTGCTGTAACCATTCCTACATATTTTATGGCGAACTCTAATTGTCTAAGGATAACCAATTTGATAGATCAGGGAATAACTGTTACAGCTGACATTGGTTTGTTAATGGCGGGTCCTACTAGTAGAAGTTCTGGTTATGATAATGGTGTGATAGCGCATGAGTTTGGTCATGGTGTTCACAACAGACTTGGTGGTGGCCCTGCTAACTCAGGTTGTTACAATAATGATGAACAAATGGGAGAAGGTGTCGCTGATTTCTTTACGCTGGCTATGACAGCAGAAGAAGGAGATGCAGGAACAGATGCTCGTGGTATAGGTGCTTATGTGACTGGTAGTACTGCCACTGGAAGAGGTATTAGAAGATTTCCATACTCTACAGATATGAGTGTAAGCCCTTATACTTATGATGATATCAAAGCGACAACAGCACCGCATCCAGTAGGTGAAGTATGGACTTCTGTACTGTGGGATGTATACTGGGCCTTTGTAGACTTATATGGATTTTCTACAGATTGGGCAGATGCTGATGCAGGAAATGTAAGAGCTGTAAGATTGGCTATAGATGGTATGAGAATGGCACCATGTGGTCCAGGGTTTTTAGATATGAGAGATGCCCTCTTTGAGGCAGACGAAGGTGCGCATGAGTGTATGTTATGGGATATTTTTGCTAGAAGAGGTCTAGGATGGAATGCAGATCAGGGTTCTCCTGATGACAGAAATGATGGTGTAGAAGATTTTGAGCCTTTGCCAACTTGTATACCTACGCTTAAAATCAGCAAAACAATACAAGAGTTGGTAACGCCAGGTGAGGAGATAGAAGTCACTCTAGTCATTGCAAACCACACAGGTGAGTTAGCAATTAATACAATTATTACTGACAATTTACCAGTTGGTCTGACCTACGTAGATGGTTCTGCAAGTCTACCTGCTACTGTAAGTGGAAATACGCTTATGCTTGAAGCAGGCGATTTAGAGCCGCTAGGTCCAGATGATACCATAGCAAGTGGTGATATAACGGTTACTTATAGATTACAGTCAGATCCAAACATCTTCTCAGCCACTCAGCTCTTTAACGGTGTAGAGCCTGATGAAGATAATCCATGGGAGTTAGATATTTTTGGTGCTGTAGGACAGAATTTCTGGACAAGAACCTTTGCTGATGCTAATGGAGGAGAAGCCTCATGGGTGGTAAGAGAATTTGATGGCGATACTGATCAGAGGTTAATTTATCCAGACATAGACGTGTCGGTTGGAGATAGAACCACTATCAGATTTTGGCACAGAGTAAATTGTACACCTTTAGAGAATGGTGGATTTATAGAATACTCTTTGGATGGTGTAGCATGGTTAGATGTAGCCGATAGATTTGTACTTGGTGGCTATACAGATGCCATAACTTTCGACAACCTTGCAAGACCTAACCACTTTGGTTATACTGGTAATAATGGTCCAGGTGAATTCGTAGCAGGATATATTGATTTCAGTGATATCAATGAAAACATAGATCTTAGATTTAGATTTACGTCTTATGATTTTGATATAAATACGGATGTAATTTTCGAAGTGGATGAAGGTTGGTTTATAGATGACTTTGAGGTATTAGACCTGAGAACTTATGAAGTAGAAGCGACTATATCAGCAGACAATGCAGACCCTATATCTGACGGCGTTAGAGAAATTATCATAGATTCTAACAGAGAGACAGTAAGCACTAATGACATTGAATTAGAAGGTATAGAATTACAATTGATTCCTAATCCTGCATCTGATAATGTAACTGTCATGATTAACTCTGACAGAAATCTTGACCTTAATTTATCTTTAGTATCTATCGAAGGCAGAGAGGTATACAATGATGTTACACGTGTCTTTGAGAATCAAAATTTCATGGACCTTGATATTTCTGATTTAGCTGGAGGATTTTATTTACTTCAGATAAGCAGCGAAGGAAAAGTGATAACAGAAAAATTAATTATCGAATAGTATAATTAGTTAAGTTATAAAAGTAAAAGGGAGTTCACATGGGCTCCCTTTTTTTTTTGCAAAATCTATTCGCCTTAATCCACCTTATTCATTTATTCTTTTTGATTTTATTACAGCGTTACTTCCATCCTGTTTTTACTCTGAGATCTCCTATAATCACAGCTCTAGGTGGCTTAGCTTATTTGTTTTTGGTTCTAATGCTTCTAACATCTTTTGAAAGATTCTCAAAATTTGTTTCACGGAACACTTGGAAGAACATTCATCTCTATGGAGGATATTGGATTTTGATTGTATTCTCTAATAGCATCTATGGAAGAGTAATCGCTGGACAGATGGCTTACTTACCCCTTGCCATATTACTAACCTTTGTTTGGCTGATCAGGATTTTGTCTATGTTTAATTATACCTGGACATCAACGAATTAATCAATAAAAAAAGCACAACTCGTGATAGAGCTGTGCTTTTTAATTTTATAATTTAACTAGAGAGTTACTCCTCTTCTGACTGTCCCTTTGAATCTTCGCTTTTAACTCTTGCTGCTACGTCGTCTACACTCTCTTCGAGGCTTGGTGTTTCCGATTCAGGCTTTTGGTCTAAGACATCATCAAGACCTAACTCCTCCGCGACATCCCCTACTTTATCAGTTACCGTCTCTATCACTTTACTTCCTAATGCAACCGCTGCACCTAGTAGACCTCCCTTAGCAACCATATCTCCCAAACCTCCTTTGTCTGGCTCTGTTGCTTCTTCTACCTTATCAGTCTTCTCTACATTAGCCTCTGCTGCACCTTCTTCTTTGCCCACAGCAATTTTATCAGCGATAGCTTCTTTGGACTCCTGTAAAGTATCTTTGGCTTTTTCTATAGTTTCATCTAAGCCCATCGCCTCAGATAGATCATCCACTTTCTCAGAAGCGCCTTTCACCAGCTTACTCCCTAATGCTACTGCTCCTGCCAATAGACCTCCCTTTGCCATCGTTTCTTTAACATCAGAGGTTGTCTTGTCTTCTTCAGAAACACTTTCAGTCAAACTCTCCACTTTATTATCATCTCCTTCTGTCAAACTCTCGATACCATCTTCTACTTTATCACCCACTACTGCGGCTACAGCCTTCACACTATCCACGACATCTTCTACAGCATCACCAATAATTGCAGCAGCAGCGCCTAGTAGCGTTTCTTCTTTAGCAATCTCCTTTGGTTGTTCATCGCTACTTGGTAAATCAGTCTGGCTTTCCGCTTTCTTTTCTACAGAAGCATCTTCAGAAACTGCAGCTTTTTCAGTCACCTTCTCTACTGTTGCATTGTCTTCTTCTTTGGAGGCAGCAGCCTTAGGTTTAGATTTTTTAGGCTTCTTATTCAATGCTTGTGCAGCTGCCTGTAGTTTGGCAGCTTCGTCTTCCGAAAGGTTAGCCATGT
>CAZIMH010000170.1:0-6711 GCA_964540155.1 uncultured Saprospiraceae bacterium | reverse complement strand
TTACTTTTCCAGGGTCAGGAATGGAAACATCCTCTGATGGCAAGATGATACTGCTATCAAAAAAGGGTAAGTCCTCATTCGAAAATAAAACTTCATTTATTCTATATATACGTTCATCCCAGTTGAGAAAGAGCTGGAAAGAAACAAGATCAGAGAAATTGGACACCGACAATTCTACTTCGAAGTCATCTCCTGTTGCTTCATTGATATTGTGGTTAAGTTCTATTTCCAATGCGCCTTGAGCCATTAGAGCCATAGAAAAACCAAGGGTAAAAATTATGGTAGTAATGAGTTTCATATCTAGACTAGATTATTTTAGTAGCCAAAGATATTAGAATTACATATAAAAAGTTTTTTTAATATATATATTAACTATTAATCAGGGTTTTCCATTAGCATTTGATTGAGAGAATAGTACTTAAGCGTCTTAAAATACTTGCTAGGCGCTACCTTTGTCTTTATAATGACTTCATGTTCTTGCTGGGGATATAGGTCGAAAAAGTTGTCTTTCATACTACCTTCCGAGCTGCTATATAAGTACAAGTTTTTTATAAAATTTTCTGACTTTAACCGTAGGATTAACCCTTCTGGTATGGCTTCCCAATCCATGTTAATCCCAGGATGTTCTAACTCTAAGTCTCTAGGTAATATCAGCATATGCGTTTTGCTGATGTGCTTATGCGCATTAACTAATTCTACTTTAACATATTCTCCCTGGCTTAGGGTCTCGTCAAGCGGGGTGAGGTCATAATGAAGATTAGAGTAAGCGGGAAGATCTACAGGACCTTCCTTCTCTAGTATAATGTTATGGTCCTTGTATACTGTCATCTTCCATGTAGCTTGAAAAGCGGAAGGCGTATCGTTGATGACATAAAGCGTTTTGTCCTTATCCGTTGTCTCTACAAAAATGGTTGTCTCTTCGAAGGCATCTCTAGCGGCGTACTGTAGCGCCCGCCAAGTGCCGTCTACATCCACACTGCTCCATGAGATGGCTGGCCAACAGTCATTAAGCTGCCAAAATATAGTACCCATACATCTGTCAGCCTGGATACGATGACTTTGTATAGCATAGCCAATACCCTTTGCCTGTGTCAGTTGTGAGATGTAACTGAGGGAAAGAATGTCCTTAGGCTGCGTGTAATAGTCCTTTATATGTTTGTAGATAAGTCGGTTGCCTTTATAACTTTTTTGGCGATGGGTGAGCATGGGATTTTTCAGGTCAAAGACATGAGGATTGAAATACTTCTGTATCAAAGAAATATTCGGAAAGGATTGAAATCCATACTCTGAATTGAATCGGCCAACATTCACAGCATAATCTTCGAAGGGGTCCTCACCATGAAAGACTCCCCAGTAGTGCATGGAATGATGATTAAAATTTTCTGTTTTACCCCAATTGCTGAGAGGTGAAGTATGGGTGAAATTTGGATTCGGTATTATCTGACTTATGATCTCAGGTATCTTCTCCATAAAGACCTCATCATACTGGTCCTTGAGCGCCTTTTGGTAGTTCTTAGGTATGTTGAATTTTTTCTGCCAACTCCAATTATACCATGCGACCTCTATCTCATTATTGCCACACCACTGGATGATGCTCGGATGATGGTGTAATCTCATCACATTGTCGGCCACCTCCTCCAGCATATTATCTACGAATTCCGTGTCCACTGGAAACATTGTATTAGCAAACATCATATCCTGCCATACCATGATGCCGAGGCTATCACATAGATTGTAAAAGATATCTTCTTCATATATACCGCCGCCCCATACTCTTATCATATTCATATTGGCGCTTACTGCATCATCTATCACCCTATGGTAATCTGCCTCTGTTAGACTATTTATAAAATGACTTTGTGGGATGTAATTGGCGCCTTTTGCGAAGATGGGTTGGCCATTAACTTTAAAGTAGAAGGATGTACCTATACTGTCAGGTTCTCTTATCAGTTCAGTTGTTCTCAGTCCGATAGATATTTGTTTACTGGAAGTGGCCTGCCCATTATAGAGTAATGAGACATGAAGATTGTAGAGCGGTTGTTCTCCATGCCCACGGGGCCACCAGAGCTGAGGATTTTCTATATTAAACGCCAATTGGGTGAGTGGAGACGTGGCTTCAAAAGTGCTGCTACTAATGATATTGTCATTCATGTCAGTACAAGACAGCTTGACTTTGATATCTTCAGAAGCATACTCAGGAGATAACCCTACCTCAGCATAAACAGTGGCAGACGTTCCATCATCAGCTTGGGTAAAATCTATGTACCTCAATTTTGATATCCTAGGTCCATCAAAAGACAGTAGTTCTATAGGGCGCCATATGCCCATTGTTACTATCCGAGGACCCCAGTCCCATCCAAAATGAAAAGCCGCTTTTCTTACGACGGGCATCACCTTTATTTCCCCACTGTCATTCTCCGCCGGTAATTCGCAAGGCAATTTTTCCATGTAGGCGGAGCCTATTTTGATAGGGGAGTGGAATATTATCTTCAGTGTGTTATGCTCTACCAACTTTCCATGCACATCTACCTCCCATTGTCTGTGCATATTATCGGCATAGAGAATTTGTTCCCCATTGAGGTACACCTGCGCATAGGTGTCCAGTCCTTTAAATGATAGTAGGTGATGGGCCTTGCTTAATTGTGATTGAGGCATAGAAAACGATGTCTCATAGACCCAATCTGCTTTTTCTACCCAGGTGATGCTGTCTTCGTTGGTGTCGAAGAAAGGGTGGGGCATCCTATTCATTCTGAGCAAATCTTCCTGAACAGTACCGGGCACACTGGCCTTCATCCATTCTGCAGAAGTGCCTTGACGAAACTGCCATCCTTCATGAATCCTCAGGGTATCTATCTGTGCATCCATCGGGTTGTTACTAAGTATTAGTGTAAGACTAAAAAAGACAAGAATTCTTATGAGCATCTAGGCATTGTTTTTCATATCATCCAATGCATCCCAGTATTCGACAGCTCTTCTAGTGTGCGGTATACAGATACTACCTCCTATCAGGTTAGCAATAGAAAATACTTCAAACACTTCGTCGGAAGTCACGCCTAATTCATGTGCAGTTCCAAGATGGTAAGCGATGCAGTCATCACAGCGCAACACCATAGAAGCAACCAAACCCAATAGTTCCTTGGTCTTAAGGTCCAGCGCCCCTTCAGTATAGGCCTGATTGTCTAAAGAAAAAAACCGCTTAAGTACCTTGTTGTCCTCAGATAGAATACGGTCATTCATCTTTTTTCTGTACGCATTAAATGCTTCTACTTTATTCATTATTATCTAACTTATTTTCGTCAAAAGTAATATTTCGTGCAACTAAGAAGTAATGCTAGTTAGCATCTAGTGTGTGCCTTTATTTATCTCCCGCCATATAGAGATAAGCATTCGGAAGGGCATAAATAAATTCGCTAGAAAAGCGGCAGACCAGAACAGAACAATTTCTGATCTAATAAAAGTAGCCAGTGCCTGTTGTTTTTTATACGGTAATTTAGTGAGGATGGTGTTGATGCCTTTCTCATCACTGAAAGCCTGAAATTCGGAAAATGCGCCAATCAAGAAAAAGAAGATGGGAATCGGAGCGAAAATAAAGAGAGCCTTAAACCATTTCGAGCTTGAAATCCAGTGATGTTTTAGGAGGAATATGTATCTGATTAAGGTGATGGCAAGGATGATGATTAGAATATTCTGTCTGTAGAAAAAATAATCTTCACCTATAGCTGATTGGATGGGTAATAACACAATGACTAAGACAATCGCTGTTACCATCCACCACATTAACTCAAACGCGAATTTATTATTTAGCACTATTGTTTGATTCTGTAATTGTTTACGATAAGCCCTCCATCATTTCTATACACTATAGTGTCCTTTAAGCGGCGGACGAGCAATTCATCAATATAATAAGGATATCTATAGTTCGAATGAATGGTCACCGATTCTATATTTTCTCCTGCTGGTAGTTCGAATACTGCTTTCATCCATCCATCTTGTGTCTCCATAAGATGCAGTCCATGCAGTTTTTGTCTGTATTTAAGCTCATCATTATTTCTTCCATGGAGTTCCCAATATGGGGCACCAGGATACTTATTATCTATCTTGTACCAAAAACTTAGTTCTAAGGTATCATTGATATACGAGTTGCTAAGTGGAAAGGAAATAATTTTCTCTGATTCAGACTGAATATATCTGGCACCTTCTCCGATAAATCCCTCTTTTCCACTTTCATCCATATGGTCATATATGATAAATGACTCCAAACTATCAAGGCTACTTCTTTCTATAATTGATTGCCTATGGAAGCTATCCATAGATATAAATTCACCAATATTCAATGCGCTCAGTTGATGCGTTTCTGTACGGTATATTTCGTTGGATAATGAGACTAATCTTGATTCTGGATATGAGAGGCTATCTACTAAGGAGGTCACAAATAGTATATCCTTCTCTGGCGATAATCGATATAACAAATCCTTTTTCACAAGAGGATCTGCTAATAATTGCATAGAGCTGAGACACTGAGATACAGACATCCTCGACAGCTTACCATTTATAAGCGGAAGACCAGAGGCTATAGAGTATTTGTAACCATTGGACTCGGATTGGAACTGTCCAGAATGGAGCACCTTGTCTGTCCATCCATGTTCTGTCGGAATCAAAAATATGCCTTCGTACTTTTCTTTAGTTAACTGAAGTTTGTCTGCGCTGAATTTATGCTTTTCTAAATGTGGCTTGCTGAATGCATTATGGTGTATGTGATCATCTGTACCTCTGGTCAAGAATTGGTGGGCCTCAAATCCCCATAAGCAAACAATAAGAAAACCTAAGGATATAGCTTTCTTATGATGGCCTTTTGTTAGTTGTGATTGTATCCATTGTGAGATAGTGACAGATGCCATCAACGTGATTACAAAATAGAAAATCCATGCAAACCTGCCCGGCGCCCTGAACTGCAGAATCTTTCCGAGGTGTGCTATGGTGAATTCTTGGAAGTATAAAAATGGAACACCCATAGAGAATATTAAAATGGCAATCGACGCTAATAGCATGATTCCTAGATAATTTTCATTCTGAATATATGTAACCTTGGTTTTCCATTGTTTAATCAATAATACTGGCAGACTCAATAAATACAGAGTAGCTACAATTCCTACATATGATATTCCTTCGTGGATTTGAAATGCACTTTTAAAGAGGTCCGATAGCGGTTTGTTAAGTAAGGATCCTTCAGGGAAAAAAATGCTTTTCATGGTTGACAGATTACTAAAAAAACCATATGGCACCTTTGTCCTGTCTTCTATTACATCTAAGCTACTCAGAAATCCATCAGTAATAAAAAGTGGAACCACCGCCACTGATATTGCTAATACAAAATGAATAACTTTTCCTTTTTTAAAGATGAGATATCTTAATAAACCGATCCCTCCAAAAGCCAGAAGAAAAGATCCAGAGATTGCAATTAAGTAGGGGTTGTTGATGCCAAGGATGACCAGAATAGCGCCTAACAATAATGCTCGAATCACATTGTGTAAAATGGATTGATTCAAGCCAATTAGAAAGTATAATATCATTGGTATTAGGAAGGCATATCCTAAAGCGTAGTGACCACCTAATTGCCTTGTAATTTGTGGACTCATCAAGGATATTAATATAGCAAAGGCTATTGCCAGAAAAGGCCTTATGTTCAGCTTAATCAAACATAGAAAAAGGATTACTGCAGCAATCGGATTACTCCAGAAAATCAAAAAATTTGAAATCCCTGCCGCATGATGAGGGAGTTCAGGAAAGGTTGTTCTAAGCGAAGCAAGTATATATGCTAATACACCTTGAGCATCAGTCATATATATAATCTCACCATCCGGATGATATTGTGATTTTAAGTGAGCACCATGTCCATGAGTGGCATGATACTGAAGATTATAATGTATGGTAAGTCCATCTCCACCGAAGGTAGGAGAATGCTTGTAAGGCGCATACATCAGCCCTTTCAAGTACATTCCTAAAATGATGGAAGTAAGTATAAAGCAAAGTAGGCTTAAGCCAATTGTTTTTTTCTTGGACACTATGCAGTAGAGAGTAATTAGGTCCTAAATGTACAAACGGAAGCACATTATATTCAGAAGCACTTAAGGAATACTTCGCCATTATATATATAAGCACTTCATATATTATCTTTTTTAATAAGTTAATGTTGACACGATGACAACTTTTCAGTAGGGGTGGTATGTCAATTATTTGTCTTTATAATGCAATGAGAATGAAACACTAATGCAATCGGATTCTCAAGAAATGCCGATTTAAAAGAAGATTTGAGAATTTTTTTTTGTTAATGATTAGTTGGTTTTTGAATTAAAAAAGTAGTGTTATTGGTTGGCACTACTTTTTTTTATGCCCCACTATGAACTGCAAGACAACATAGAGCAACCCACCTTATTTCTAGCCCATTCGGGTCTTTTAGCATACCACTTATCATACTTTGGATTATCAGTATACGGCGACCTAAGCATAACGGCCAATTCATGAAGCATACTATAATCTTGATTGTCAGCTTTATCTATACATAGCTGAGCCAGATAGTTTCTCAGGACATACTTTGGATTGACCAGTTTCATTACCTTTTGCCTACTTTGAATGGGGTCAGTTTCTTTAGAGAGTCTATTGATATATCCACTCCACCAATCATCCCATTGTATTTTGATGTCTCCATTATAG
>CAZIMH010000169.1:3072-6748 GCA_964540155.1 uncultured Saprospiraceae bacterium | reverse complement strand
AACTTTTGTTTGTGGACCAGTCCAGCATTAATCTGATAAGGTGCTGAGTCCCACCACTGTTTACGTGGGTCTTTGGGAGCGAAATAGGAGGTGTAAGATATGTTGGCTTTCGTAATTGGTTCGCTGGTAGCGTAGCCTGTTCTCACATTGATAATTCCATTTAGTGCTGCTGAACCATAAAGCGCAGAAGAAGCCCCTTTCAGTACCTCCACCTGAGATATATTCTCTACAGGAATGTCATCCCATAATGGCCGTCCTGCGTCAGCCTGAAAAGCAGGTACATCGTCTATGAGTAATAAGACCCGACTACCTGCACCATATGAGAAGCCAGAGCCTCCTCTGATATTTGGTTGTCCATCTATAATTTGTACACCTGGAATCTTATCTAGCACTTTATCGAAGATGGTCGTATTGGTATTATCGAGTAGTCTAGGTTTGATGACATTGATAGAAACTGGTGAATCAGCCAAGGTCTTTTCATACCTGGATCCAGTGATAGTGGTGACCTCCAGAATTTCACTTGTTGGATTCAACCCTATCGTGGTTGTCTCTCCTAGAAAGTTAGATGGTTGCACGAGCATCTCCTCGTAGCCTAGATAATTTACCACCAGAGGTATATCCACGTGGGTGATGGTCATGGAGAAACTTCCATCTAAATCTGTAGTCGTAGCCGATAATGACTGCCCATCTAAATCCTGGCTAATAGTCGCTCCTAGTAGCGTCTCTCCAGTTTCTATATCCGTAACTATTCCTGTGATAACAGTATGCTGCGACCATATAGTAATCGGGCAAACAATGAGGAGAATCAAAAACAAAAACTTCTTCATCAGACGCTGCTTGATGTGATTTTGTGATTATCAAATAAAAAAAAGTCTAGAATCTAAGATAAATCTACAGCAAGGGATGGGATAATTTATAGTGTAAGATAGTATACTATAGACTTAAATGCTTAATCATATCGACTGTCATAGAAGACATATCGTGCTCAGGACGCCAATCCCAATCTGTCAAAGCCATCGTATCATCTATCGTCTCCGACCAAGAATTAGCAATTTTCTGACGGGCATCAGGTTTGTAGCTGATTGTCGCCTCTGGGATATGCCGCTTTATTTCGTTATGTACCTCTTCTGGTGTCAGTGAGAAGCCTTGGATGTTATAGCCCATAGAGGTAGAAAGCTTGGATTTGTCAGCAGTCATAAGACCTAAGGTGGCTTTGATGACATCTGGCATATAAATCATGGGTAGCCTTGTATCTTTCTCAAGATAGCAGGTATAGTGTCCTGACTTTACTGTTTCAAAAAAAATCTCCACGGCAAAGTCCGTCGTGCCACCAACTGGCAGTACCTCATAACTGATAACGCCGGGAAATCTGAGTGATCGTACATCCAGACCAAATCTATTATTATAGTACTGACCCCATAACTCACCAGTTATTTTGGATATACCATAGACTGTAGACGGAATGAATGAGGTGTTTTGAGGTGTGAATTGCTTAGGTGTGGTGGGTCCAAATATGCCAATAGTGCTAGGAAAGAATATTCTATCAATGCCTTTCTCTACGGACATGGCCAAGATATCCTGATAGGCTTTGAAGTTGATAGTCCAAGTCAAATCTATGTTCTGCTCTCCTTTAGAAGATAGAAGCGCCGCTAAATGATATATCTCAGTAATCTTGTATTTGTCCACGACCTCAGCAATGCGCTGGGTATCTGTGACATTGATTATTTCGAAAGGGCCTTCTACATCTAAGGGTCTAAGGTCTGAAGCGATGACATTATTAGCTCCTAATTGCCGCCTTAAGGCATGCAGCAACTCTGTCCCTATTTGTCCTCCAGCACCTGTAACAAGCGCAATTCGATTTCCCACTTTGTATTAGTTTACTTCGTATGAATACTCCGAACCTGTCAGGTCCCAAGTATAGCTCAAATCTAGTATAAGTTGGGAGAAATGAAAAATGCTGTATGAATTATAACGAGTAGCAAATTAAATAGGGCCATAAAGGAAACCAACAGAGCCATCTATCATGACGTCTATATATTTGTAGCTAAAATTTAAGAATAAATAATCCATTTATAACATGCACATTAAGAATAACCTCTTTCTCCTTTTTATATCATCAATGATGCTTATGAATGCCTGTGGTGATGATGACTGTGAAATGAACAGACAGGACATGATATGGAGCGAAAACAAATCTATAGAAATCATGACCTTCAGTGATACGCTGATCGTGCAGGATACTGTGGTGAATATTATAGAGTATATTATAAGAGACGGCGAAGGCAATCTATTTGAATACAGTGATGTATTCAACATCTGTGATCCAGATATCGCAGATGGTGTTGGCTTTACAGAATTCTCGATGGTCATCCCTAGAGATTCAATCAATTCCTTTTCTTACAGAGACGAAGAGATATTAGAGACTTCAGCCTTTGTCAATGTCTTTGCAGCCCCAGATGCGAATTTACATCAATCGGTCAAAGAAGGAGAAATCCGAGGTATTAGGATAGATGAGAGTAGCTGGCAGATAACCATTAACATTATCTCAAGTCCTCAATCTTATGGTGAATTAATGGGAGAAGAATCGATTGTTATAGAAGTGGATGCGGTATTTACTTTGGAATAGGTGGTGTTTGAATGTAAAGCTGTCCAGGCCTCGTTATCCCAAACCCCAAAAGGGATACTCTGCTCACTCAGGAGTCTGCTCTCGCTTTGCAGACGTAGGGGCCACCTAAGTCAGACACGCATTCAAGCCTCTGTCTTGAGCAAACGTTGTTTTTAATGACTTGTAGTCTGTTGCAATATTCTTGGATAGCTTAAGATAGGTTGTTTAATAATTCATCTAAGTCTTGGTTTAGTAAATGGTAGTTTTCTGGGCATATGTAGATAGCCTGTGGAATTTTTTCTTGGGATATTGCCACGCCATGTAACTCATCCATGTGTTGTAAGAATAATTCTCTAGTGGATGAGTTCATTCTTAATGCATTTGCACTCCAGAATATATCAAAGTTTTCTTTCAGTGCGGTGATTGCATTTAATCTATACTTCACGGTGAGCTGATCTTCGCTCCTTTCATAATAATATGATTCCTCTTTGGTATGGAATCCACCCTGAAATCGTCGGAGTATAGTAATCTCATTCTTAAGTCTATCTTGAATTCGTTCTTCATAGATACATTTATCATAGTCAACATAATCATCCTCAATACTATACATATGAAACAAATAAAAATGTCTGACCTTAGAATTATACATCAATCTAATAGGGACAAGATTGTAATGGGGTGGTATTCTTAAGTCCTTGATGATATCCCATATCTTTTCGCTGATTATTGCATAACTACCTATAGGTGCAGTACCACCTAACATCATCTGACCAGACCAAGTTTGTATGTCAGCTTTTAGAGGGTCAAAATCACCTTCTATTGACATATCATATTCCATATTTAGTGGACTGTCAAAACTCATCGGCAGGTTATTAGCTATCGCATTATAGACTTGTCCCATCCTAGGCTCTGTAAATTCGGTAAAAAACAGACCTCTGTGAAAAACGTTTACTGATGTTCTATAATTCATTTCCTTATTAATTGGTCAACTTTTAGATTGTGTAAGTAACTCATTGACTTTAGTCTGATTATATGTTCCATCTGGAAGATAAGTAGGTTTTTTCAGGCATT
>CAZIMH010000169.1:0-2972 GCA_964540155.1 uncultured Saprospiraceae bacterium | reverse complement strand
TCATTCCTCTCCCTGACCCTCTCCAGAGAGGGAAAAGCTTGGCGCAGGCCATTTTTCTGTTCGTCGAGACTTGTAGTCTCGATGCAATACGCTTGCACCTAATTGCTTCAAAATTACTAGCCTATATGTGATTATCTCCCTAATCTTTCCCAGACTTTTTCTTCTTTACTTTCTTTTTAGCTTTCTTCACTACAGGCTTTTCCTCTTCGATAATCTCAGGCGCTTCTGCTTTTATCTTTTTGAAATTGGTGCCTATATAACCTAGAAGACCAAAAATTATAAGCAGTGAACTGATTAGAGAAATAGTCCCACCTAAAGCATACGTTCGAGGCTTAAACCTGAATTCTATTGTGTGCTGTCCAGAAGGTATCTTCAGTGCTCTAAGCACATAATTAGCCCGCAAATGATTGACCTTAGAACCATCTATGTAAGCTTCCCAGCCCTTATCAGGTCCATACCAAACCTCAGAGAAAACCGCCAACTGATCAGAAGCAGAATTAGATGTATAAGTAAGATGATCAGGTTCGTACTTAGTCAGTTCTATCGTACCGCTTTTTAGAAAATTCGCACCTGCTAATTCTGACTCAAAGTCTTTATTTATAATCGCTGTTTCAGCAGGATTAATACTACTGAGCATATCTATTTCTTCATTAGGGGTATCTACAATCTTGTAGCTATTTACAAACCAAGCAGGACCAAAAGCACTCTGATTAGGTAAGGCACCAGATTCACTATAGATAAAGTACTTTGTATTCATCATATTAAAGACATTCAAGCCTCTTAATATGGGTTCTATAGTTTCTGAGGTGGTGGCTTGCTGAAGACCATTCAGCAATCGCTGGCCTTCTGGAAGTATGTGACGGTCAAGCATATCCTGATATCGCTGCAACTTTGCTGGATGGTAGCCACCCGTATTTCTATGGAAGTAAGATGTTTTATTAGTGACTGCCGAGGAATTAATCGCCGCACCTAGCCCTCCTGAAATATCAAATACTCGATACCCCAAATTCTTATCGCTTAAGATTTGCTCATCTACTGCTCGAGGGAGCAGTTCTTTCTTGTACTCTCTAGGCTTGACAAAAGTCGCTGTACGTGGATTGGTGTCATTATTTAGATAGGTCTTATTGATAAGCCATAAATCACCTACTGTCAATCCAACTAAAGCTCCTAACAATAATTTTTCATTTATCTTTTCTTTCAGGTAAGCCCATATTAGCCCTGCCGCTAACAGTATCAATATAAATGAACGCCAAGAATCACCACTAAGTGTACCTGCTCTTTCTTTCTTAATCTGATTGAGGTCAATATTATATTGCGCATAAGCGCCATCCTGTGCACCAGTAAAATCAAAAAAGGAGCCACCAGCTAAAGCAAGGAATAGACATACAGATAACAATAAGCCTGCGGCGATGTATAGTGACCTCATCGCTTTGGCTTTATCTACTCTACCACTCACAAGTTCATTTAGTGCCAGCATGCCAAGAATTGGCACCAGGAATGCTACGACACTAAGCGCCGAATTTGGTGTCCTGAATTTATTGAACAAGGGTACGGTGTCATAGAGCATACCATGTAAGAAAAAGTTTTTCCCCATGGATATCAGTGAAATAAGAATAACACCACCTACCAGCCACCACTTGGTAGGTCCTCTAACCAGAAGGGCACCGAGCATAAATAAGAAAAATATTATAGCCCCGTAATAGGCCGGCCCTGCAGTACCATCTTCATTAGGGCCCCAGTAATTAAGGCCGCCCCCACCGGCCACACCTGGAATAAATCCTGCTACCAAATCCATCCATCCATTACTCCACTTTGTCGCGTAGCCATATTCCAACCCTGAGGTATTACTGCTTGTCTTAGGGGCATTGGCTTCTACGGTCAATATAGGATCGCCACGCATCGTATCTTTACTATACTCATAGGTGGTCAGTAATTTTCCTGCACTTGACCCTAGCGCCAGTAAGCCACCTATGGTGATATATAGTGCGGCTTTACCGAAGTGGGCCAATTCTTTTTTCTGGAGATGATAGACAAATTCAGCAATGCCATATATCAGTAACGTTAGGAAAAAATAATAGGTCATCTGTATATGATTCGCATACAGATTCAGCGCCAGTCCCAGTGCGAATACCAATCCTCCTAAAAGGAATTTTTTCTTTCTAAAGGCCAGTAGCAAGCCTGCAGTAACCAAGCCTAAATAAATAATAGACTTAACCTTGGTGATATGCCCAGCATTGTATAACACATAGTTATTGGTGGTCAAGCCAAAGGCCAGCGCGCCGAGGATACTCACCCAAGGATTCACCCCTATCAATATCAACATGATATAGAACACCAACATAGAAGCGAAGAACATCCCGATAGGCCTAGGAATAAATAAGTTAGCGGACTTATCCACGTACTTGGTCATATTCTGAGGTTGCTTAGAATCTATCTGGTAAGTAGGCATACCTCCAAATAGGGAATTGGTCCACAGAGGACGCGTGCCTCTTTCTGCCTCTACTTGTTTTATCTCCTGCAAGTTGGCTCTAGAGCCTATTATATCATGTGACTTTTCCACACGACCTTGCAGCTGAGCTGTGAAGTAAATCGCACTCACCGCAAGAAAGATAAGGGCCGCTATAAGATGTGGGATGGCTTTTTTAAGGAAAGTATTACTGGACATATTGTAATGTATTCTACTGTAAAAATACTTATTCTGTTATAGTTAAACTCATGTACGATTGCTTATGTATCTTCAACTTAAATAATCTAAATGCGACTCATTCAAATAAGTCTATATCTGTGTCTATCAGCGACAGCCATAGCCCAACAAAACTGTATCATAAATATTGATTTTGGAGGTATAGATACAGCACTGCCTTGGAATACCCTCACTGATTCCAACAATGGAGAACTGGCCAATCTGTGGGCGCTCAATGGCAAGCAGACGGCGATAGGCATAGAAGTAAACAAACCATTTAATGGCACCA
>CAZIMH010000168.1:0-6755 GCA_964540155.1 uncultured Saprospiraceae bacterium | reverse complement strand
ATTTTAAACTGTGCAAAGGCTTGTATACTTTGCTGAAGCGCGATGAGGAGTTGGTAGAACTACACAGGAAGGTGAGAGCCGATGCAGGATTCTATGAAGAAGATACGGCGATAATGGTTCATGATTATTTAGTTGTATGTGCAGGGCACAAAGACCCGATGTAATATCAACCTATTTTTAAAAGGCAAAATATTTTTTTAAATTAAAGTAATCTTTAATTATAAAACTCAATTTTAAATAATCTAACAACTCTCAATTATGGATAATGTACTCGATAATAATCTTCAGGGTAGTAGTCTGGCTATAGATGCGCAGTCTAGAGACTATCTAGTAGAAGCATCTAAATGGGCAAAATTTCTTGCTATTGTAGGATTTGTATTTCTTGGGCTAATTGTAGCCTTCGGGATATTTTTTGGATTAGTATCAGCTGATGCTATGTCAACAGTAATGCCTGGTGGTGGAATTTTTCTTTTTGTTTATATGTTGTTTATCTGCGCGCTTTATTTTTTCCCAACGATGTACCTGTATAAATTCGCTAAGCATTCGAAGTTGGCAGCTGTGTCCGGTGATATGGGACAGTTGAGTTTAGGCCTTAAAAACTTGAAATCATTTTTCAAATTCATGGGAATACTAATGATTATACTTTTGGCTTTTTATGCCTTGATATTCCTGTTTGGAGGAGCTGGTATGATCGCTGCATTAGCAGGTGGAGGTGCTGGAGGATTTTAAATCCTTCTCTTTAACCTCTTAATTTCTCACATCAGATACTTCTTTGTTTAGATACTAAAATCCTCAAAGAAGTATCTGATAGTAGAGTTACTTCTGCTTATTACCGCTCGCCTCTATAGTACACGTATACCCAAGCCGTTGTAGTCTCATTTGTAGATCCCCGCTTATCTCAGTCTCTACATGCATTGTTTGCTTATTCGAGAAGTAACGCTAGTTGCACTTAGTAAGCCTAATACAATGCTATAGTCATAAAGCCCATAAATCCTACCACTTTCTTCCTCAGCCATTCCACTATTCCACAACAGTATTAGTTCTAACATAGCGCTTGGAGCCAGGCGCTATGAACTCCTTGATTAGATGGTGCAATCCTACTGATTGATTATCAATCAATTACACATGCAACCCCAATAAATTAACAAATTAATCTAAAACATAATATGTAATTCGAAGTAAAACAGCTATCTTCATATTATAGAAAATTACAATATGTTCTCTTTTGAAAATTACTTGCCATTCACGTCATTTAATGAATCAAGTATATTCTTCAAGGCTTCTGAAGTATTTAGGTGGGGCTTTTTACTAGCTGATACCAGCGATGGAAAGATCTTTAAGCAATTATACTCGTACCATAATTACTATATCGAAATAGAATTTGGAGAGAATTACGAAGAGATTTTGACCATAGATGCCATTACTATAGAAGAAGCTATCCCTAAGTATCTGAATGAATTCAATATTCAGCATGCGATATCTGAGCTCATGACAGTGTGAAAAAGACTATTTGATTATTAGTCGCAGCTCTACTCTTCTGTTCTGAGCTCTACCTTCATTAGTATCGTTATTAGCGATAGGTTGGGATTCTCCTAAGCCTATGCTCTCAGTATCTAGATTCGCTTCAAGCAATGATTCCAATTCAGAGGCTATGGCTTCCGCTCTCTTTTGAGATAGAATCAGATTATTATTCTGAGACCCGATATTATCTGTATGACCAATTACGGTTGCAGCTATTACTGTTTTGTCCCCAATATCATTGAGCAGGGTTAGCAAGGCAGTCTTGGCACCCGCCTTCAATTCAAAGCTTCCACTTTCAAAGAAAATCGTGTTCTCGAAACTTACTTCCACAGTCTCCCCATTAGGCTCATCTGCCTTGTGTATGGGACATGTCTCAGGTCGTCCTACAAGTTTGGAATCTAAGATTATTCCAAATCTATCAGGTAGACCCTGAAAATACCACACCTTAATATCATATTTTCCTGGCAGGTATACTAGGGAATCTAGTTTAAGTTTCATGCCATGACCACCGTCATTATCTATAATCTTCTTATCATCTATCCACAAGATGGAGCCATCATCTGAGTTTAAACTAATCTCATAACAACCAAGAACAGATATTGTCATTTCAGAATTCAGGACCATCGCAAATTGGGTTTTTCTATCTAACCCAGGGAAGGTTGCATCCTTGATATATGTCTCAGGGACCTTCAGTTCCTTCATATCTATTTCTGCAATTTTGGGGTAATCATAAACCCATTCTCCATATTCTTCTCTAACACCTACTCGCTTATACCCCTTGTCTGTAACCCATCTCTCAACAGGCATTCTGTAAGCGTCGCCTTTGAAGTTGGAGAATTTGGGATGAGGAACGCCAGTCTGAGCACAAAGCGATGAGCACATTATTGTGGCTATAATGACATAGATTGTTTTCATAAAGTTGGATTGTCCTATAGAAGTAACGTCCTTTCTTTATAACGAATTATGGACTAGGGATGATCATTATATACATTATTAAGTGCTGTAGCTCTCTGAGCCATTTTGTCACTCAGCGCTGTGGGACTAACCACTTTTAGATTTTCTCCAAAAGATAGAAGCAAACTCTCTAATTCAAAGTTAGGAACTAAGGTGAGCTCAAAAATGCCATCTTCTATTTCTTTCTGGGTATGGTGTAAGGGTTTCGTCCTGATATAGTTTTTCGTTAGACCAAATACTTCAATTCTAATGGTGCTGATTTTTTTATCAGGCTGAAGCGTTATGCCAACAATATCATGGAAATAGGCATCAGGATCAAAATTGACAACCGTCTTGTAAGCTTGTAAGGTTTCCGAGATTCTTTCTATTCTCTCTAATCCATAAGTTCTTAAGCCCTTTTTATGATTATTGGCATAGAGATACCATCTATTGTCATATTCCTTCAGCAAGTGTGGACTAATGATGAGGGTCTCACTGGTTTTGCCGAATGGCTTGTACTCTATGGTTAGGGCTTGCTCATCTTTGATGGCAGTATACAACTGATCCAACCATTTCTGTCCTGGGATCAGACTTGGTTGTTCTAGATGAACAATCCGCTTAGACTTGGTTGTCGACTCAAAAGCGAGTAGCTCCAGCTTCTGGATGATGTTTTCTATACCTTCCAAATGCTGGAATCCAGTAAATTGACGCAGTAGTGAAATGGCGTTTTTCAGTTCATCACTATCTGACCTATTCAGCGGGGCTTCAGTGATACTATATTTTCTGTCAGAATAATAATAGGATTTCTCCATCCGGTCATATTCGATGGGAGCATGGTAGCCAAGTGCTTCGTCACTTCTCATGTTCCTCAGATCTTGCTTTATAGTCCGCTCTGATAGTGTGATTTTTTTATCCATCACCTTGGCTATTTCCGCGGCGCAAGCTTCTGCTAGGGTCTTCCAGTTCCAGGCTCTATCTACTTGACGTAGGCATCGGTCTATAACTCGATATCTTATGAGTGCATGCTTATTTGTGGACATATAGCTGAGGATTTGTTATCGTGCAAATATAGTGCATGATATACTTCATACTTGTATTATCAAACAATAAATATTGAATCACCCAATAAAATATGATAAGATGAACAATAACTGGAATGTACAAATCAACGACCAAGGAGATTTATTAATCCATGGCACACAGAACAATAATGGTGTCATAGACCTCTTTGGAAGTCAGCACTCAGAGTATGGAATCTGTATCTACAGTCATTACCTGCGTTCTGTACGACAGATTCTATCTAGTATCTTCCCTAATGCAGGCATCAGGAGCATCGATGCTATAGAAAAAACAATAAAGGAAGAATTCTGTGATAATCGTTCTGTCAGCATCTTCAAAAGTCTTCTGGACAAAGCTGATATTCCTTACAGAAGCTTCAGTCATGCAGCCTGAGAGCGATTAATGGGTTATCAGTGGATCTACCTATTGATACAGATGGGCATTGCTTTTATCTTTGTCTATAAATGGCGCTAGGCCATACAGAACAATTTTATGTCAAAGATTTTAAAAGGTGTTATTCTTGGTCTTTTAACCTGCCTAAGCTTTGTCCTGGCTCATGCACAAGACAGTAGTTTATTTCCATCAGAACGTCCTAAGGTAGGCTTGGTATTATCAGGTGGTTCCGCTCATGGATTTGCTCATATCGGTGTGCTAAAGTATCTGGAAGAAGCGGGCATAGAGCTGGACTATATTACGGGTACAAGCATGGGTAGTGTCATTGGTGGACTTTATGCTATGGGTCTGACTGCCAATGAGATTCAAGAGGTGGCAGCAGGTTTGGATTGGGATTTGATCATGAGCAATGAGATTCCACTCAATGAAGTCGCACCCGTCGAAAAGCAGTTTCATGCTAAATCCCCAATTTCTCTTTTGTGGCAGGAAAATGGATTCAAATTACCTGCAGGATTGATCAGAGGACAGAAGTTGGATTTGGTTATTAATCAAGTATATGCACCAGCTGTCACCCTGTCCCATTTTGATAAGTTGCACATCCCATTTCGGTGTGTGGCGGTAGATATAGAAGATGGGTCCATAGATGTATTCGAAGATGGTTTCCTAGGAGATGCTGTCAGAGCTAGTATGTCTATTCCTACCGTATTCCCTCCCAAAGAAATAAATGACGTTTTATATGTTGATGGCGGTCTGTTCAGGAACTTTCCTGTACAAGAGGTCAAAGACATGGGGGCGGATATAGTTATAGGTGTTTATGTAGGTTCTGAAAAGAAAAAGAGAAAAGACCTAACGTCTATGCTAGATGTGCTGAGACAAGCAGCTTCTATGGCCGGCATCAATGATTCTGATATCCAAGCGGACATGGTGGACATACTCATAGAACCTGATGTGAAAGATGATAGTAGTTTTGACTTTAATAATTATGCACACTTCATAAAGAAAGGTTATGAAGCATCAGAGTCACAAAATACACTTATAGAAAAACTATCTACAACCTTAAGCCAATACCCGTCGCCACAAAGAAACGACAGATTGAGTTATAGTAATTCTATTAGGTTTAAAGAGATTCATACCATGGGAACATCTCCTATATTTAATGAGATGATAGAAAACCACACGAAATTGTGGGAAGGATTTGCGACTCCTACTTCTCAGATAGAAGAAGGACTATCTCTTTTGTATGGGACAAAGAATTTCTCTAGTATAGATTATAGCTTGAGACCTGATGGTGATGATATTCATCTGGAAATAAATGCACATGATGTAACACCTTACAGTATCGGAATCAATGTGAATCAGTTTAGAAATTTTGGGACAGGAATTATTTTGTCTGGGGAGGCGAGAAACGTATTCGGTAAACCATCTAATCTACATCTAGATGCTAGGATTTCTCAGAGGCCAGGTGTGCAAGCAGGTTATAGGATAAGAATACCATCCTTACCAAGTTTTCTCATAGGTATATCAGGGAAGTGGGAGCAGTTTGAGCTACCTTGGTTTAAAGGCACCACGTTACTGAGAAGATATATTTTTAATCAGTCCTTTTTTAGAGCAGAAATACTCAAAGAACTCAATAATGCAATTCTATTAAAATCAGGAATAGTATTCAAAGATGATTTAATTAGACCTGAAAATAATGCAGATGCCAATGTCATGGAATTTAGATCGACACGTAGAGAATTATTTATGTCAATGAATCATAATACTTATGACAGGCCTAGTTATCCTAGACTTGGTTTTGAATACAATATAGATGTTAGATATGTTTTCAATAATAAAATACAAGTAGAAGAGACTATTCCTGAAACTGATTTTTTATTTCTCAACGAGACAAATTATTTCAGTATAGATGCATCTTATAACAAGATAACCAAGCTCTCAGATATATTTTATCTACAGACCAGCTTACACGGTCGAATATCTAATGGCAATACCCTGCTAGATCACTATCGCATAGGAGGACCCCGACAAGAAAAGTCCTATACTTTTGGCTTTGCTGGTATAAATGAAGGAGGCATCATTGCAGGTAACCACATATCTGGATTCTTAGGATTGAGATGGGAGATGACTTCATCTATATATGTGACGCCTAATGTCCAGTATATATACGGAGATAGATTTGATCCAGACGACATTAATATTATTGATGCATTTGGTTTTGGTATTGACCTGGATTATAATTCTCCTATAGGCCCCATTAATTTAATTTTAGGCTACTCTAATTATACAAGTCGGTTAGACCTCAATTTTGGATTAGGGTTCAGGCACATACTTTAGTACTTAGTGCTAACTACAATTGAATCAGTTGTATCCAATTACCTTGTTGGTCATCGAATATAGAGTCCCATCCCCACGCTTCTTCAGTAGGCTCTTTTTTGAATCTTACATCAAGGTTGACTAATCTAATGTATTCTTCCTTAAGATTTTCTACACCCATGCTCATGATTGGAATGCCTGCTTTGTAGAGGCTTTCCTGGTAGGTTTTGCTAATAGGATTTTCATTGGGTTCGAGCATGAGCATGGTGCCATCTGGATCGGAAGGCGATACCACAATGGCCAGCTTAGCACTATGATCTATCATCTTGCTCTCAAAACCAAGTACCTCTGTGTAGTGCTTATGTGCCCGCGAAGGGTAAGGTACAGGGATACTAGTCATAGCGATTTTCATATAGATATATTGTAGTATGTAAAGTAAGTATAAATTAACTGTTCAGCCTAAATAGACGCTTTCCAAATCGACCTTGTGGAGATTTCTTCGTGCTCGTATAGTGGGAGTAGGTTTTACAAAATGT
>CAZIMH010000167.1:0-6797 GCA_964540155.1 uncultured Saprospiraceae bacterium | reverse complement strand
CTCAACAGAAGTCTCAATTTTAGTGACCCATTAGGCACTATGTTAGATGAATTAAATAACTAAAGTTGTTTAACTTTTTATTAGATGTAATCGTCTATAATTCGAGACAAATTTGTGCTATGAAATATATGCTATCATCTATTGTACTTTTTGTGGTATTCTCAGCTAGCCTTTTAGGGCAGCAAAACGCAACAGAAATGTCAGTTCTAGAAGGGGCTTCCATGACCTTTGAAGCGCCACACGTTCATATAGGGGAAGTAAAAAAAGGAGATACATTTGAAATGGAATTTCCATTTACAAATACAGGAACCGAAGATCTTAAAATAGAAATCGTTTCTGGCTGTGAGTGTACAACTTTGGACTGGCCAAGAAAGGCCATCAAACCAGGAGAGACAGGCTTCATCTCAGCCATCTTTGACAGTACGGAGAAAGAAAAATCTGAAACTGTTGAGATTGATATCAATCTAGAAAACATAGACCCTAATTCAGGCTATCCTATGTTTAAGATTATCAGCTACACTTTTGAATTGATTCTATAAAGCTATAATACAAGCTTACTGGCAATCCGCCCCTTGACTCTCTAAGAAGGATAGAAATTCTTCAAATGAGATTGTGTTTCCATTTATATCCGTATAAGTAATCTCTGGGTCGTCACAAACCTCTATTTCTTCTCCTGAAATAGCGTCTGTGCAAGTTGTACAATCATCACCACAACTCATTAACAATAGACAAACCAGCATGAATGATAATGATATCAAAAATCGCATAATGGAAGATTTTAATTATCTACTAAACGGCTAATCGTTGATCTTAAGTACCTCAAGAAAGGCTTTTTGAGGCACTTGTACTGATCCTATCTGACGCATCTTCTTCTTCCCTTTCTTTTGCTTTTCAAGGAGTTTTCTCTTTCTGGTGATATCTCCTCCATAACACTTCGCGGTAACATCTTTCCGCATGGCACTGATGGTTTCTCTAGCGATTACCTTTTGACCAATAGCCGCTTGGATAGCAATCATAAATTGTTGTCGAGGCAATAGTTCCTTCAACTTCTTACATATCCTTCTTCCAAATGGGTCAGACTTAGATCGATGAACAAGCGCTGACATCGCATCTACATTATCCCCATTGAGCTTGATATCTAGCTTTACTAAATCGGCTGCTCTGTAATCTATAGGCGTGTAATCAAAAGATGCATAGCCTTTAGAGATAGACTTTAATTTATCATAAAAGTCAAAGACAATTTCAGCAAGCGGCAATTCAAAAGTCAGTTCTATTCGTTCTTGTGTCAGGTAATGTTGCTTGGTTAATGTGCCTCTTTTATCCATGCATAGGTTCATAATAGAGCCTATAAACTCCGGTTTTGTAATAATCTGAGCTCTGATAAATGGTTCTTCTACCCTATCTATCATTGTAGGGTCAGGCAAATCATTAGGCGTATTGATTGTTAATTTAACGTCCTTCTTTGTGTAAGCGAAATAGGAAACATTTGGCACAGTAGTAATGACTTCCTGACCAAACTCTCTACTCAATCTTTCCTGAACAATCTCTAAGTGAAGCATCCCTAGGAAGCCGACTCTAAATCCAAAACCAAGAGCTACAGAAGATTCAGGTTCATATACTAACGCCGCATCATTGAGTTGTAATTTCTCTAGACTATCTCGAAGATCTTCGAAGTCATCATTATCTATAGGATACAAACCAGCGAAAACCATTGGCTTCACTTCTTCGAATCCTTTAATCCCTTCTGCACATGGATTAGCAACAGTTGTTACTGTATCTCCTACTTTGATTTCCTTACTTTCTTTGATACCAGTGATGATGTATCCCACATCTCCTGCTTTCAGCACCTTGCGTGGCTCCATATCCAACTTAAGAATACCAATCTCATCCGCGGAGTATTCCTTCCCAGTATTGACAAAACGAACTTTTTCTCCCTTGTTAAGCGTCCCATTGACTATCTTAAAATAGGCTATAACCCCTCTGAAGGAATTGAACAATGAATCGAAAATAAGTGCTTGTAGAGGAAGGGAAACGTCACCTTGAGGATGTGGTATCTTTTCCACGATGGCACTAAGAATATTTTCTACGCCAAATCCTGTCTTACCACTAGCATGGACGATGTCCTCTAGCTCCACTCCTAAGAGGTCTATAATCTGATCCGAAACTTCCTCTATCATGGCACTTTCCATATCTACCTTATTGAGGACTGGGATAATCTCTAAATCATGTTCTAGAGCTAAATATAGATTAGAAATTGTTTGTGCTTGGATACCTTGGCTTGCATCTACCAAGAGTAAAGCACCTTCACAGGCTGCTATAGATCTAGAGACTTCATAAGAAAAATCAACATGGCCTGGCGTATCTATTAGATTGAGAATATAAACCTGTCCGTCAGTATGCTTGTATTGTAATTGGATCGCATGGCTTTTGATTGTTATCCCACGTTCCCTCTCCAAATCCATATCATCCAGCGCTTGGTCCTTCATATCTCTCTCCGCTATAGTAGAGGTGTGCTCTAACATTCTGTCAGACAACGTACTCTTTCCATGGTCAATATGGGCTATCACACTGAAATTCCTAATCTTTTGCATATGAGCGCAAAAATAGGGCTTTTACCTATGTTGTACAGAATTACTCTTTCTCATAATGAAGCATTGCGTTCATATATCGGTTCTATATCATCATTCGTTGGATTAAGGAATTAATTACAGCAGTATCATAATCATAATTTGATTCGTTATACTTTTGTGGTTTGTTGTCTTGAAATTGAAATAATCAAAGCGTTATATATGAAATCTCTAGTATTCTTACTTCTAACTTGTGCTTTATTCTTTTCGTGTAATGGGGACATTGACACGGATGAGATGGGTAATGAGGAAGACTTGCCGGAAGTTGCTTCTACTTTAGATTCCGACATCCTACTAAGTTTCTGGCAAATCTTAGAAGGAGAAAATGAATTGCTTTTACTAGCATCAAACCAAGACCCCATTGAGTGTCTAGAGAGTTTAACGCCTGTATTAATGGGCACTAGTAATCTTTCACTATCCTTTAATCATACAATCGCGACAGCTAATTGCCAGGAGGAAGTAATAGAAACGGCTATCGACTTAGGCAGTCATACCGGTCTTATAGATATAGACATCACAACGAAAGGGATGACGAATATGGGTAGCCTTGATATCAATGATAATTTCTTAGGGCTTAAAATGCGAACTTCAGATGGGTTAGTCATCCCACAGAGTGAAATAAATTTAATACCAGAAAATGTAGCCTGGGGTTATGCGTCTATTACGCCTGATGTCGCTAATATTAATGCCGAATTCAACAATAGCCTTACAGCCACCATTACAGTTGATTTGAATAATGGTAATCATGGGTTCTTTGTCTATGATAAAGCAGACGAAAAGCTGATGTCTGTCAACGGGACAACCGAATGGGGTCAGGCGTGGGTATTAGATTTGCCTAGAGATGACAGTTGGTCTGAACTCGGAGATATCTTAAGAAGATTGGCATTTGACAACCCTACCATGACTTACTTTTTCATGAATGCTGAGGGCGAAACACATGAAAATTAGATTTCGAAGATAAAGCCATTCTGCTTTGCTTCTTCATACTTTATAGCATCAAAGGAGTAAAGCTTAGCAGGGCGGTGAGATACACCGGCTTGTAATTCGTGAAGCGTTTTCAATATCCCCATACTTAGGATTTTCTTTCTGAAATTTCGCTTATCCAAATCATGCTTCAGAATTACTTCATATAGCTTTTGAAGCTCTGTCAGGGTGAATTTCTCTGGGAGTAATTCGAACCCTATAGGTCTCAGCTTTAAATCCTGTCTTAGTCTAGCCAGACAGGTCTCCATAATCCTTCGGTGATCAAAAGCCAAGGTCTCTATGTCACCTACCTCTTTCCAAGCCACCTTCTCTGCGAAGGAAGCAGGACTAATGTCTACATTGGCGATATTGACGAGGGAGTAATATGCAATTGTGATAACGCGACCACTTGGGTGCCTGTCCACTTTACCGAAAGTATATACTTGATCTAAGTAAACATCCTTTACGCCTGTAAGCTGATGTAGCACTCTGATGGCTGAATCATCTAAGTTTTCATCAGGCTGAACTATATCTCCAGGAAGTGCCCACATACCGGCATACGGATCTTCCTTTCTTTTAATCAAAAGAACTTTGAGATTCAAGTTATCAAAGCCGAAAATTATGTTGTCCACAGAAAATGCAGACTTATATAAATCTCTCTGAAAAGACATTCAGGAAACGATTAGTTTTGATGGCAAATATACTCTAATTCCTATGCTTATAAACTTACTAAGCGATACAGTAACAAAACCAACAAAGAATATGCGCCAGGCAATGGCAAATGCAGAAGTTGGCGACGATGTATTTCAGCAGGACCCCACGGTTAACGCCTTGCAAGAAAGACTCGCTGATATGTTTGGTCATGAAGCAGCTTTATTCTGCCCATCTGGTACAATGACTAACCAAATAGCCATCAATGTGCATACAAATCCGCTAGAAGAAGTCATTTGTGACTATACCTCTCATATCTATCAGTATGAGACGTCGGGCTATGCCTATAATGCTCGTGTTGGTATCAATCTATTGAGTGGAGAATATGGGAAAATCAACCCTGAGATGGTAGAAAAAGCGGTAAAGGGTAAATACGATTGGCTTCCGGAATCCAAACTGGTGGTTTTGGAAAATAGCACGAACAAAGGTGGTGGAAATTACTATACACTAGAAGAGCAGAAGGCTATCAAGCAGGTCTGCGATGGACGTGGTATGAAAATGCATTTGGACGGTGCTCGATTGTTCAATGTACTTGTAGAGACCAAAGAAAGTACGCATGATATAGGCGCTTGCTATGATAGTATTTCTATATGTCTGTCCAAGGGTCTAGGTGCACCAGTAGGCTCTGTACTCATAAGTGATAAGGAAACGATTACCAGAGCCAGGAGATTTAGAAAAGTAATGGGAGGTGGAATGAGACAGGCTGGCATTATTGCCGCGGGCTGTCTATATGCATTAGATTATCATATAGAACGATTGGCAACAGACAACATGAACGCCAGAAAAATAGGTCAGCATCTCAGCACGCTACCCTATGTTAAAGAAGTCCTTCCTGTCAAAACAAACATTATCATCTTTACTCTAAAAGAAAGAATGGCACAGCAACTGGTAGATGAATTAAAAGAGCATGGCATACTTGCCTCTGCCTTTGGACCTCAGCAAATAAGATTTGTAACTCATATGGAAATCACATCAGAAATGATTTCTGACTTGCAAAGAATAATGGAATCAATAAAGTGATAAGAAAGATTTGTTATTCATCAGGAGAAGATTCTCGTCTATTCAGCTCATCTCTGATTTTAGCTGCTTTTTCATAGTCTTCGTTTTCCAGCACATTCTCCAGCATTTGCTTGAGTGCCTTTTCTGAATAGTGATCAAATGAATCTGGTTTTGGCTCTTCAGTTAGAATGCTATTCTTTTCGTCATCTTCTGACTCGTTAAGCACGACACCTGCTTGCTCCATAATAAAATCAAAGGTATAGATTGGGCTTTTGAAACGAACAGCCATGGCTATAGCATCTGAGGTTCTAGAATCTATGACGTATTCTTCTCCATCTCTCGTACATACAAGTTGTGCATAAAAGATGCCGTCTAATAGGTTATTAATGACAACCTCTCGTAGTTCCACATCAAATGTATCCAGGGTATTCTTAAAAAGATCATGAGTAAGTGGACGATTTGGTATCATCCTTTCCATCGCAACAGCAATGGCTTGTGCTTCGAATCCACCAATTACAATAGGTAGTCGCCTATTCCCTGTCACTTCTCCCAGTACGACTGCATAATTATGCGATTGTGTCACACTATGCGATAGCGCTACTATTTCTAAATCTATTTTCTTCATCAATTATCCTATGATCCTACATTTGAGGACATTTTTAGAGATAATCCCTTGCTCTGACTCAATATTAACAAGCACAAAGGATTAAATTTCCAACGCCTAGCAAATATAGAATATTTTAATACGTTCTTTACTGTCAGTAAAATGGAAAACAGCAGACTTAATCAACTACTTGAATATCTAAAATCATCTCCTGATGATAGTTTCCTCAATTTTGCACTTGCAAAGGAATATGAAGGCTTAGAAAACTACGACCTAGCGCTGAAGCATTTCTTATATATAAAGGAAAAAGACCCAGCTTATATAGGCTTATACTATCATTTAGGTCAGTTGTATACCCTTCTGCAAGAAGAGATGCTAGCACTCGACGTCTACAAGGAAGGAATGAAGCTTGCTAAAGAACAAGGGGACTATCATGCTTTATCTGAACTCAACACAGCTAAAACCAATCTGGAGATTACAATGGGCAACTAAGATAAGTCCTGGTTATATTTCTATTATGCCACTGAATATAGACTGTGCAGGCCCATATAACCATATATTATGGTATGAATCGCCTGCATCAAAATCTACTCTTAGATCACCCCCTCTTGTTTTAACTTGTACACTGTGATGTCCTTTTATACCAAGCTTAGATACAATCGCTGCGGCTACCACCCCTGTACCACAAGCCAGCGTCTCATCCTCTACTCCCCTTTCATAAGTCCTAATTTGGACTGTATCGTTAGCCTTGGTGATAAAATTGACATTTGTGCCTTCTTTAGAAAAACGATTGTTATACCTAATCTTTCTTGCCTCAGTGACTAAATCTAGAGACAGTAAATTTTCATTCGCATCTAACTGACTTACATAATGAGGAGAGCCCGTATTCATAT
>CAZIMH010000166.1:0-6808 GCA_964540155.1 uncultured Saprospiraceae bacterium | reverse complement strand
AAATGCTAACCAGCTGACCATTGTCATATAGCATTTTTTCGAAGTGAGGAGCTAACCACTCCGCATCGGTAGAGTATCTAGCAAAGCCGCCGCCCAGATGATCATATATGCCACCATCGGCCATGTTGTCAAGTCCAACTAAAGTGGCATCTAAGGCCGTCTTATTCTGAGTTAACCAATGATACTTCATTAGAAATTCATACGAATTAGGCATAGGAAATTTTGGCTCACCTCTACGACCACCTTTCTCCATATCGTATTTCCCGAGTGATCTAGCGACTACCGCATCTAACTGAGTCATGTCGAATGAAAACGGATTGGTTTGTACCTCAATGAGATTACTTTCAGTAATACCTTTAGTCAGTTCTTCCGCTGATTTCCTTAATCGTTCTGGATCATCCTTTTGGAGCTTGACGAATTGCTTGAGGATCCCGATCCACTGATCTTTAGGAAAGTAGGTGCCAGCAAAGATTGGTTTGCCATCAGGTAAGGTAATTGCATTCAGTGGCCATCCGCCTCTGCCACTAATAAGCTGAGCAGCAGTCATGTATACGTCGTCCACATCAGGTCGCTCTTCTCGATCTACTTTAACAGAGACAAAACTTTCATTCATGATGGACGCCACTAGTGAATCTTCAAATGACTCATGCTCCATTACATGGCACCAATGGCAAGCTGCATATCCTATAGATACAATCATAAGTTTATCTTCTGATTTGGCTTTTTCCAATGCTTTTTCTCCCCATGGAAACCACTCTACTGGGTTATATGCATGCTGTAGAAGATATGGACTGCTTTCATTGATAAGTTCATTAGCTTGCTTACCACCATGAGGTGTATTTTTATTGCACGCCGACATAATCACAGTTGCTGATAGTAGCAAAAGGTATAGTATTCTTTGAGACATAGACTTCTGGAATAGGTACGTAAATGAAGGTAGAAAAATTTAACTCAATTCAGCGCAAAATAATTAACAATGGAATAATCATAAAATGTCAGAGTAGATTACAACTATAAATTTCTGTGTCCAGAAGGAATCATCTAAATAGTTCTTGGGTTAAATGTATTATATTCACTAATAATATATCCAAACAATCATGCAGTATAAGGCAGCTTTTAATTGGAGAGGACTTAATGGAGACAGAATAGAAGATGATATCCATGAATCTGTAAAAAAAGTAATCATAAGAGAGTCAGCACTTGGACACAAGTTGAAAATCTGTATTGGTACTGATTCTCTTGACAGGGCAGGTCAAGTGGAATTTGCTACTGTTATTGTCTTCCTAAGGGAAAAGAAAGGTGGCTTCATGTTTATCAGCAATGACAAAATAGCTCAAAAGATGTCTATAAAAGAACGTATGATTCTTGAGGTAGCGAAGTCGGTTGAAGTGGCTTATTCCCTATGTGACCTTCTCGATAAATACAAAATAGAGCTGGAAGTACATGCAGATATAAATACTGACCCCAGCTTCAAATCTAACGTAGCCTTGAGGGAAGCGATGGGTTATATCCTCTCTATGGGCTTTGTTTTTAAGGCAAAACCTGACGCTTTTGCCAGTACATCATGTGCAGATAAGTGCATCTAACTTACTAATCATATTCTCTTATCGTTTTTAAGGAAGTTTTAGTAGAATTTTAATCAAGATTTGGGTTCAAAAAGTAATTAATTAGTTTACTTCGTAGAAAACAAATTAATCATGGGAAAATTTATGCTTCTCTTGCTCCTCTTGCCATTCATGGTACAAGGGCAGATGAACAAAATTGAATTTACAGAGTATGATCTGGATAACGGTCTACATGTGATTCTACATCAAGATGCATCCACTCCAATTGTGGCCGTGTCCGTTATGTATCATGTTGGGTCAAAGAATGAGAAACCAGACCGAACAGGGTTTGCACACTTTTTTGAGCACCTTTTATTTGAAGGGTCAGAAAACATTGAAAGAGGAGAATATGATTCTTATGTGGAGAATGCAGGCGGAACACTCAATGCAAACACCACCTACGATAGGACTTTTTACTTTGAAATCCTTCCTTCTAATCAGTTAGAAATGGGGTTATGGTTAGAGTCAGAAAGAATGCTACATGCAAGAGTTGACATAAGTGGCGTGGAGACGCAAAGAGAAGTTGTTAAAGAAGAAAGAAGACAAAGAGTAGACAACCAACCCTATGGTAGTGTGGTAGAAGAAACGATGAAGCGGATGTACAAGCAGCACCCATATAGATGGCCAGTCATCGGTTATATGGAGCATCTCAATGCAGCAAAAGAACAGGACTACAAGCAATTCTATGATGACTTTTATGTCCCTAATAATGCAGTACTAAGTATCGCAGGGGATTTGGATATAGCGGAAGCTAAAAAGTGGGTTGCAAAATATTTCGGCACCATTCCAAAAGGAACAAAAGAAATATATAGACCTTCTATCACTGAGCCTGAATTGACTGGAGAAATTAGAGATACTATTTATGATAATATCCAGTTGCCTGCCGTCATTCAAACATATAGAATACCTGCGCAAGGCACTAAGGAGTTTTATGCAGTATCTATGTTAGCTACTTTACTTTCGCAAGGGGAATCTAGCAGGCTAAATAAAGCATTGGTAGATGAGCAGCAAAAAGCACTTTTTGTTGGTGCATTCCCATTTGAATTGGAAGACCCAGGTGTGAGTATTGCCTTCGCCATTTGTAATGCGGGGACAGACCCTTCTGATGTGGAATCTGCTATGGATACAGAGGTAGATAGAGTAAAGAATGAATTGATATCAGATGAGGAATTTCAAAAGCTTAGAAATCAAATTGAAAATGACTTTGTCAGTTCCAATTCTAGAGTTTCAGGTATAGCCGAGAGTTTAGCTAATTATCATATGTACTTCGGTGATGCTGATCTTATAAATAATGAGATCAATAGATATCTGGATGTCAGTAAAGAAGATATCATGAATGCAGCTAAAAACTATTTTTCTAAGGACAAACGTGTTGTCCTATATTATATGCCTAAACCTGTAGAACAACCATAATCTAAAGACGTAAAAAATGAAATTTTATAATATAATATTCATCATAGCAGGTGTATGTCTATTCTCAAATTGTACACCTAAAGTAGCAGACACAGTCATTGAGACCAAAGAAGAAATGGTCGAGGAAGTTGTTACTGAATCGTGGAGATCTATATCACCTTCTGCAGGTCCTGCCAGACAAGTAAAGATGGGAGAGTATAATGTCTTCGATATGGATAATGGGCTTAAGGTGATTGTGGTAGAAAATCATAAGCTACCTAGAGTTTCCTATCAACTGTCATTTAATAACCTTGCGCTGGTCGAAGGCGAGCAGGCAGGCTATGTCAGTTTTGCTGGTGATATGCTTTCGAGAGGAACTAAAACCAGAACCAAAGCGGATATTGATAAAGAAACAGATCAAATAGGTGCCACCTTAAGCACAGGTTCAAGTTTTGTCTTTGGAAGTTCACTGACTAAACATCAAGATAAGCTTTTGGATGTCATGTCTGATGTACTTCTTAATCCTTCTTTCAAACAAGAAGAATTTGAAAAAGTAAAAAAGCAAACACTTTCTGGTATTCAACAATCAACCGATGATCCGAATACAATAGCTACTAATGTAGCAGGTATCGTTAATTATGGTGCTGATCACCCTTATGGAGAGGTTATTACACAAGAGACAGTAAATGCCATTAAGATTGCTCAGTGCAAGAAGTATTATAATACCTATTTCAAACCTAACAATGCTTATTTGACAATTGTGGGTGACATCACACAAGCTGAAGCAAAGGCAACAGCTGAGAAGTATTTTGGAAAATGGAAGAAAGGCGCAGTGCCTGAATTAGAATATGAAATGCCACAAAGACCTTCAGAGCCTAAAGTCGCTTTCTCTAATAAGGAAGGAGCTGTACAGTCTGTTATAAGAATAACATATCCTATAGAGATGAAGCCAGGATCAGAAGAAGCATTGCATTCTTCAGTGATGAACTCTGTACTAGGTGGTGGCGTATTTCTTGGAAGACTTATGCAAAACCTCCGTGAGGATAAAGCGTATACATATGGCGCTCGTTCAAGTTTAGGTCCAGACAGACTAGTCGGTTCCTTTAATGCATTTGCAAGTGTGAGGAATGAGGTGACGGATAGTTCTATAGTGGAATTCATATATGAAATGGATAGAATGGTTAACGAACCGATATCTAATAATGATTTGTTACTTGCTAAGAATTCTTTAGCCGGATCATTTGCGAGATCTCTAGAATCACCACAGACGTTAGCAAGATATGCTCAGAATATTGTTCGATTTGATTTACCAGAGAACCATTACGAAACCTATCTTGAAAGATTGGATAAAGTGACAATCTCAGATGTACAGAACATAGCTCGTAAATATGTTACATCCAGTAATGCGAACATAGTGGTTGTTGGTAATAAAGATGATGTAGCTGAGAAATTATTGAGATTTGATGGTGATGGTGAAATCGATTACTATGATGCTTTTGGTAAAAAAATAGAAATATCTACTGAAGCATTGCCGAGTGACATAACACCTAAGAGTGTCATCGGTAATTATATTGAAACAATAGGAGGAGAGAAGAATTGGAATAATCTCAAGTCATTAGAAGTCCATTATGGTATGGAAATAATGGGAATGGCAGCAGGCGTAGATATCTACAAGAAAGCACCTAATATGGCAGCTATGAAAGTAGGAACTGATGCGATTACATTCCAAGAGCAGGTCTTTGATGGTACTAAAGCAATGAACAGCGTTCAAGGTCAGCAACAAGTAGTCACTGAAGGTCCAGTATATGATCAGATAAAGTCTTTAGCAGTAATGGTAGACCAGACATTATATATGTCTGATGGTTATAAAACAGAATTAAAAGGACTAGACAATGTCAATGGCGAATCATGCTATAAATTAGGCATAGAGTCTCCGATAGGAAGTAAGAGTACAGAGTACTACAGTACTAAAACTGGACTCTTGCTTAGAAGTGTAGAAAGTGAAGAAGTAGCGCCAGGACAAACAATTACGGTAACTCAGGATTTTACTGATTACCAAGATTTTGGTGGATTTAAGTTTGCCGGCAAAATTACCTCGACAGGCATGGGGCCAGCGCCGATTGAAATGGTGCTAAAGGATGTTAAGGTAAATGAGACTATTGATGATGCTTTATTTATGATAAAGTAATCACTCATAAATGGAATTAAAGAAGAAAGACTTGATATCACTATATATCAAGTCTTTTTTCTATTAGACAACTCATGAAGCTAGCCTAGCTTGAGAATCCTACACAGAAAGCTACAATTTAAAATGCCAAGTGGCACCTCTAGAGGAATACTCAGAGAAAAGGATAGTTGGTTTATAAAGTTAGAGTATGATGGAAAGATTGGAATAGGAGAGTGCTCTATTATTAATGGCTTGAGTATAGAAAATTCTGATATTGTATTTAAGAATCTGGAAAAGCTACAACACGTAAACATACATTCACTCAGTCCGCTAAATCAATACAAGGAAACACCTGCTGTGAGATTTGCCTTAGAAATGGCAATGAAAAGCTTAGCATCTTATCATCCACATATATTGTATCCTTCAGAATTCACTAAGCTTCAAAAAGGCATTCCAATTAATGGCTTAGTCTGGATGGGTGAAAAACAATTCATGTTTGACCAAATAGCTGAGAAGATAGATTCTGGATTCAGCTGTATCAAGATTAAAATCGCAGCGATTGATTTCAATGATGAAATAGGCTTACTAAAATATATAAGACAACAGTTTACGCCATCAGAAATAGAAATTAGAGTGGATGCGAATGGTGGCTTTTCCACAGTAGAAGCTTTAGAAAAATTAAAAGTTCTCAGTGACTATAACCTACATTCTATAGAACAACCTATAGGCGTAAGTCAACATGAAGAGATGGCGTCATTATGTATGCACTCACCCTTGCACATTGCCCTTGACGAAGAACTAATAGGTATCCACGATGTGAACCAAAAGGAAAAGCTATTAAGCACAATAAAACCTCATTACATAATTCTTAAGCCAAGTCTGATAGGTGGCTTTGATTCCTCTGAGGAATGGATATCTGTAGCTAATAACCTCAATATAGGTTGGTGGGTTACCTCTGCTTTAGAATCGAATGTGGGACTTAACGCGATAGCACAATGGACCGCAACTTTAGAGTCAGATATGTATCAAGGTCTCGGTACTGGACAGTTATTCACAAATAACATAGACTCACCACTATACATAAAGGAAGGACAGCTGTTTCATAGTAATGCGTCTTGGGCACCAATTTTTGACTGATGTTTGTATTCCAAAGACATAGAATTCCATTTACTGAATATCACAAATTGAATGAATTTGTGCTGGATAGTCCTTTTCTGAAGGATATTGTGGACTTTCTAGATATATGGTTTGATCATACACAAGCACAGGTAGAAGTCGCCACTTCGGGTAGCACTGGTACTCCTAAGGTTATAGGACTTTCTAAAGCAGTTATGACTATGAGTGCATTGAAATCAGCGGCTTTCTTCTCTTTTGAAAAAGAGCATCGCACCTTACTAAGGCTACCTGTAAGATTTATTGCAGGCAAAATGATGTTGGTAAGAGCAATCGTATCAGAAATGGATATTGTTCTGGAAGCACCTTCTGCTACTGAGTTGCTGGAAAATATGAACGATAATGAAATATTTCATTTTATTCCTATGACCCCATTTCAGTTCTCTACAGGATATGCCAAGCATCCTAACAAATTCAAGAGAATCAAGACCATACTTCTTGGCGGTGGGCCCATCACTACTGACGTCAGCGC
>CAZIMH010000165.1:0-6818 GCA_964540155.1 uncultured Saprospiraceae bacterium | reverse complement strand
CCTTATTCGGTAACTTATTTGAGAATCTCATCCAATTTGTAAATATCATTGGATCAATATTCTATGGGACAATCTTGGGTATCTTTTTGGTCGCGTTCTATTATAAGAAAGTAGGTGCCAATGCTGTCTTTGTAGCTGCAGCTATAACACAAGTAGTTGTTATTATCATTTTCAAATTGGATATCTTGCCTTATCTATGGCTGAATGTTATTGGAGCGCTGGGAGTAATCCTAATTGCTAATTTGATAAAGGGGTTAAATTTGGATTCTAAAGTAGAAGTTTAAACAATACGATTTAGTCATTCAGTAAAATGACTTGTAGTCCAATTTTGCATTTCCTGCCAAGATTAGGAAAAGGTATCTTATTCTGAAGCATTTTACAATATGCAAATTCAATAAAAGACTTTCTTTACTGATTAATTCTCAATCCTATCCGACTCCGCCTCTAACCCTATAGACCTCTTTCTGGATGCCTTTACTTCAGAACTACCAAAACTATAGGTGACACTTACGCTTGCACGTCTATTATCCCAGTTGCCTTGACCAAAACTAAGCAGTCCATCAAATTCTGAAACACCATTCCAGAAAGCTTGATTAGTAATATCTTGGATAGCTAGTTTGACATTTAGACGTTCTTGTAAAAATCTCTTTTGCAGTCCTAGATTAATAGCATAGCTACTTCTATATCGGAATACCCCACCCCATATGCCAGGGCCGGAAAACCAAGAAGACAATTCTGCAACGAAACCTCTGGGAAGCTTATAGGTGTGCTGCTGAAATATATTGTAAGTGAAGGCTTGTAAGTCTATCACATTGCCATCAGGATAAGTAGCCTGGTTATCAGTATAATTAGCTGAAGCATTTACGAAAGTTGTCCAATTGTCTCCAAACTGAAATGGCAAACTTGCGCTAAAACCAAGCACACGTTGTTCTGCAAGATTATCCCAGTTAATAAAAGAGGCTTTAGGGTCGCTATCATCTGTGCCTATTAATCTGGTAATCTGATTTGTGGTTAAGCTATAAGCCAATTTGAAATTATATCTGTAATTCAGCGTGTAACCTAGCTCAATATTATTTACTATTTCAGGACTTAACGCAGGATTACCTATAGAAAAGTCTAGTTCTGAAGATTGTATTCTGAATGGATTGAGCACATTATAGTCAGGTCTGTTAATTCTTCTACCAAGACTAATAGACCACACATTAGCAGGTGTGGCAGCATAAGTAAGTCCAATACTTGGAAATAGGCTAACATAGGTTGAGTCTCGAGCGGGTTCTTGCAACTCATCTCTAAATGCGACTAATTCGCTCAGTGTTTCAGTTAACTCTGCTCGTAACCCTGTAGAGAGATTCCATTTTTCATTGAGGGATTGACTATAGGTCACATAGCCTGCATAAACACTTTCGTCATAAAAGAATCTATTAGACTGGGTATCATTGAATAGAAGAATGTCATTGACAACATTATTAAATTCAAAAAGATTATCCGTACTTATTCTGCTATACTTAGCACCAGTTCCAAATTTTCCAGTTCCAAGATTATTTTCATAGTCTATTTTCCCAGTATAGATGTCTATGGTTATTGGCGTATTGAAAGCAAAATCATTCCTATTAATAATCTCATCTTCCACGTTATTGAAGTAGGTATTGGGTTGGCTACTAGATTGTGTCGTGCTGAACTTACCATAATCTGCATCTAAGCTTAAAAACTGTGGTCCATCGCTAAAAGTATAATTGAGATTATAGGTTTGTCTAAGCGTATTAGTGTTGCCAAACTGACTGGCCACAAGGACACTATCTATATTATCTATCGGGATTATAACATCCTCTGGCGTCTCATCACCAAAATTAGTAACCAGATCTGTGGAGATTAGATTTCTATTAGAATCCACGAAGTCACCTCCATTATTACTTCTATTGATTAGAAATCCAATTGTATGCTTTGGGGCAACATAGAAATCAGTTCCAAATCTAATATTCTCACCATTCCTATCACTATCAATATTATTGATGCCGAGTTGCCTAAATCCATTCTGAGAACTATCAAAAATAATATCTGTGACATAGGTACCCAGATTATATCCTAGTGTGCCATAGGCATTAAACTTCGAAGACCTATAGTTAAGTAGAGAGGATACATTTCCTCTGAATGCAATACCTTGACTGGCATTGACACTAATAGATCCATTGAAACCTAGAGACTTATCACGTTTCATTCTTATGTCTATAATGCCTGCATTGCCTTCTGCCTCGTACTTAGCTCCTGGGTTAGTGATAATGTCCATTCGATCTATCTGGTCAGCCGGAATAGATTGTAAGAAAGCTGCAAGTTCTTCTCCCGCTAAGGGTAAGCGTTTGCCATCTACATAAAACAGGACACCTGTCCTTCCAAGTACAGTGATATTATTATTGTTATCTATCAACACGCCTGGTGCTTTTCTCAGCAAACCCAGTCCATCATCTCCAGTGCTATTAATTGTTCCTTCTACATTAAACACTGTTCTGTCAGACTTTACTTCTACCAAGGCTCTTTGGGCAGTGACTACTGCTGTCTCTAGCTCAATACCTCCGGTAGTCATCTGTAGTTGTCCCAAGTCTATATCATTATCTTGAAGATTTATATCTGATACACTAAGGTTCTCAAGGCCAATATAACTGACCTCTAAGTAGTAAGCTCCTGGTGCAGCACTGATACTAAAGCTTCCCTCATCATCAGTTGTTTCCACTTTAGTGATAGATGAATCTTGCTGGGCATATAAGACGACATTAGCGAAGATGACTGGTTGGCTCAAGTTATCCTCGATTGTTCCGCTAATACTTTGACAGAAGAGGTTGGAGGCAGCCAATATGATGAAACAGAATATAAGTAAAGACTTATTCATAGTCACTGATAAGGTATATAAAAAAATTTGACTATCGGTTCTTGAGTACCTAGTTTGACCTATCCCGACCTTCCCTTAAAAAGGAAGGAGCAAAGTCCCCTTTTAAGGAGATTTATAGGTCAAAAAAGAGAGGTGTCCTTCAAAAAACTGTTAGATTTCTCTTAGTACCTAAAAGCCGATAGGTATATAAAAATAATAGGTCAAACTTAATCAGTCTGACCTATTACAAAGTACAAAATCGGATGGATTGGACTATTTATTAGACCACTCCATTATTGAATTCTTGTTTAGACTTACGTAGTCATCATTTCCAGCTTTTTGAGCTAACTCCATTGACATGGTAGCTGCTTGGATAGCTTCTTTAGTCTTACCCATATCAGCAAGAATTAAAGCTTTCCTTCTTATTTGCCAGAATTTTGGATCATCACCTGCAGTCGCTTGCTCTATCCATGATAGTGCCTGTGTCAGGTCTTTTCCAGATTTGTGGTAGTAAGAAGCCGCTTGGTACATATCATTAGCTGATGGACCTGCCATAACTTGCTTGATATTAGCCATTACCGTTTCATCTACACTAGTAGATACTTCTAAACTAGCCATAGACTTATCCCACATGAAGTCCACAGTAGCAGAGTTATCAGTGTGATTATTTGTCATAATTGTGAATGTCTCCATAGCATTAGACATTCTCTTCACTTTACCATCTACAGTTATAGTAGGATCTTTGTCTACGTAACTGCTCCAGCTTCCAGAAGCATGTGGATGGAATTCAAATGCCCAAGAATTAGCAGAAGGTGTAGCAAGTACTGCATAAGCACCAGCTTCTAACGCTTTTCCATTAACAGTAACATCATCAGAGAAAGAAATTTTAGTAGCTCTGTTAGCTCCTAATCTCCATATTTTACCTGTAGGGACTAAGCCATTAGCACCGAATATCTCCCTGTCTTTCATTCCAGGTCTAGAATATTCTATCGTAATCGTACCCAGTCCTAAATCTTGTTCCATCTTCATTGATGGGCTTGCTGCTGGCGTCTGTATTTGTGCTTGTAGACTAAATGCAACAAGTAGAAAAGAAAAAAATAATAAGTGTTTCATTATTGCGGATTTAAAATTTTATGCAAAAGTAACACACACAAACGATAAATAGTTGTCTTCTATAGTATCATTCCTACGATTGCCGCTGTTAATAAGCTTGCGACTGTCCCTCCTACCAGTGCTTTGAATCCTAATTTTGTTAAAGTTTCTTTCTGCCCAGGGGCTAGACCCCCTATTCCACCGATTTGAATACCTATGGAAGCGAAATTGGCAAACCCTAATAAGGCATAAGTGCAAATCAGTATGGACCTATCCGATAAAACGCCTCCAGCCCGATATTCAGATAGTGAAGCATAGGCTACAAATTCATTAAGTATCGTCTTTTCTCCCAGCATCTGTCCAACTACTAGCAATTCTTCCTGTGGTATACCGATGAGCCAAGCAATGGGAGCGAATAAGAACCCAAATATGAACTGCATAGAAAGCTTATCATAGACACCATTTGACATTTCAGAAATAACAGCTCCCATATCTAGAAAATCGCCAATTATAGCCAATAGGTCATTCAGCAAATAGATAATTGCCATAAATGCTAACAGCATTGCCCCAACATTTAGTGCCAATTTGAGTCCATCCGTTGTACCTCTGGAAAGGGCATCTAGAAAGTTAGAACCTAGCTTATCTTTAGGGATAGTCAATTCTCTTTTAATCTTATCAGGTTCAGTTTCTGGAAACAAAAGCTTGGCAGCTACTATAGCTGCAGGAGCGGATATGATACTTGCCGTCAATAAATGCAGTCCAAAGAGTTGTTTTCCTTCTACGGTCTCACCACCTAGCATAGCCATATAGGCTCCAAATACACCTCCTGCTATGGTTGCCATCCCACCAGTCATCAAAGTCATTATTTCAGATTTGGTCATATCTTCCAGGTAGGGTTTCACTACCAAAGGCGCTTCCGTTTGTCCAATAAAGATATTGGCCGCAGCGGCTAAGCTTTCTGCCCCAGAGAGCTTCATGGTTTTATTCATTATCCATGCAAATACATAGACCACTTTCTGTAAGACACCCATGTAGTAAAGCAAGGATGAAAGGGCTGAGAAGAAGACAATAGTCGGTAATACGAAAAAGGCAAATCCATACTTTCCGGGTAAGGCTAACTCTCCAAATAAGAAAGCACTCGACTTATCAGATCCTCCTATAACAATGACAAAAAAGTCTACTATGGCTCTAAACATGGACCTTATGAACGGTACTTCCAGCATGAGAAACGCCAGCACCAGTTGTAGTGCTACTCCAGTACCTACTAGACTCCAATTTATACGCTTTCGATCAGTGCTTAGTAGATAACAGATACCTAATAATCCTACTATACCTATGATTCCTCTTATAATGTGCATGATATCTCAAGTTGGTCATGTCAAAATAGGTAAAAAATTAGTTTCTAATATATTTACATGATGGCATCACAACCTTACATTGTTGGAATTATTGGTGGGAGTGGCTCTGGGAAAACTTCATTTGTGGATACTCTGAAGCAAAAACTGGATACTCAAGTATCTTTTCTGAGCCTAGATAACTACTATTTACCAAGGGAACAACAAGTAGAAGATACCAATGGCATAAAGAACTTTGATCGGCCAGAGAGCATACAATCAGAAGAATTATATAATGATTTGATTTCACTCAAAAGTGGACAATCTGTCAACCGGAGTAAGTATACTTTCAATAATGCAGAAGCTCAATCAGAACTTGTCCAAGTAAATCCATCATCAGTCATTGTGTTGGAGGGCTTATTCCTGTTCTACTATGAGAAAGTAAAGCGTTTGCTTGACCTTAAAGTATATATCCACGCAAGGGATGAGCTAAAGCTGATTAGAAGAATACGTCGGGATAAAGATGAGAGAAACTATCCAATAGAGGATGTCACTTACAGATATGAACATCATGTCATGCCTTCGTACAGGTCATATATTGAACCATTTAGGGAAGAGGCAGATATTGTTATAAATAATAACGTAACCTATGATAAAGGATTGACGATATTAATCCACCACATCCAATCACAGATTAAGGCTCGGCAGTAAGGACAGCTGTAATAATAGCATTATCCAAATCAGAAAAGAAAATCTCCCAACTAGCCTCTATTACATTTTCATTGGCTCTAATAAGATTCCACAGGTCTTCATCGCCATCCGCTTCTGTTATCAGTACTTGGGTATTATTAAGTCTTTCCCATCTGATACTTTCTTCTTTACCATACGGCATGTCTAGTAGATTCACACTAAAATCAGAAAAACCTGTCCCATCTTCATTGAAAGTGACAAATCCACCTGGTTCGGGATCACTATCTTCTGTAGCTACCCCTCTAATCATACCATCACCTGATATAACTTGAAAGTACCAAGTGCCAGTGAGCAAAAAATCCTCCGATATATTAGACTCTACATCATTTCCTTCTTCACCGCAACTCGTAAAAATCAGCCCTAAGGCTAGAAAGATATATAGTGTGCTGGATCGTAGCATATTGTTTGTTTTATGAATAACTTAATGTGAACGAGTACAAATTTTAAAATATTCTAAATAATATGTATGAATAGACGACAGTTTTGTCAGGAAACGTTTGATTATAATACTAATTAATAAATGATAATACTTTATATTGGTGTAGTTTGCTCATCGTGTGGGAAGTTATTGGTATGTGTATTATTGATCTGTGAATATATTTTTTATGCATTTACAAATTTCGTTTTATATTGATATATGAGCAAAAAGACTATGTGACGATATATGTTTTCTACTGAGGTTCATTTGTAAATTTCGTCCAAGATGATGATCATAAGAAATTGACTCAATAGATCTTATCAGAGTTTTGAAAACCGTGATGCATTATGGTTCATCGGGTATC
>CAZIMH010000164.1:0-6836 GCA_964540155.1 uncultured Saprospiraceae bacterium | reverse complement strand
TGTAAAGGTAGGAATATATCGCTGAAGGCTGAGTAAATCAGCTTTCGATTTTACATATAAAATTTACTACCTCTGTACGAACAGGTTAGCAGCAGCTTATATCGTCCGTATTACCATCTTTACCAAAGGGCATAGCGCCTCCACAACCCTCGAATATACCGTAGTGGGTATCCCACGTTCCTATAAACTGGAAATGGTCTTTGTAGCGAGTATCATGGAGCATTTTATAGGTATTACCGCAGACTGGTTCTACTTTACCTTGTTCGAAGACGTGATGGTCGTCCAATATGAATGATTTCTCTGAGTACTTAACGCCACCATTATATATAACTGCTTGACCATAATCCTCACAGTCTTTCTCTAGTCCTTCTATTTTGAAGAGTCTGTAGGTTACAGAGAAAAAAGTAATGGTACCCAACAATTCTTGCAACTCTTCATTCTCTACAGTAATTGGGTGACTGTCTACCGCTCTAGGATCTGTGAAGCCTGCTCTTCTAGAAAATGTCAAGAAATCATTCCAATACAAGGCTCCACTCAAACATTCTCCCCAGAGCACCTCGTTCTTACGAAGCGATTCTGGAATTCTTCTATCACTATATACATCACTGAAGTACATCTCTCCGCCTGGCTTGAGCAGCTTAAAGACATCGTTGAGTACTTTTTGCTTATCCTCCACTAGATTGATTACACAGTTAGAGATGATTAAGTCAAAGCTGCCTTCTTCTAATCCCAACTCTCCTAGCTCATCTATATTTCCTTTAATAAACTTGACATTGCTGGTCTTGAATCCAAATGATTCAGTATGATAATCTATGTGCTTATTAGCTACGTTAAGTTGCTCTTCAGTCATATCTAATCCGATAACCTGACCCTTACCACCCACAAGTTGTGAGGCGATATACACATCTCTACCACTTCCTGAACCTAAATCTAACACCTTAAGTCCATCTAACTTATCAGGAATCGTCAAGCCACAGCCGTAATACTTAGCCATCACTTCATCGTGAATCTTAGCCATTGCCTCCTTAATATGTTTAGGATACACTTGTATCGTGCAACAAGCATTGGTTTTGAGATCGTCTGACGTCTCTAATTCCTTTCCATAATATTCCTTAACCGAATCGTGTATTTCTGACATGTAATTACTTTTTCAATGCACCAAAATTAGCAATATTGAGCTTATATATCAACGTGGCATTTCGCTTCACAAATTGACCATATTATGGCTATCAAATACTGAATAGATGTAAGTAACATCACTTATTGGATTGATGTTGCGATATTTTGCATATAAAGCAAATATTCTGCTCTATAAGAAAGCAGAAGACAAGTATGTAAAGCCCTGCGCTTTTACTGAACTATTTAGGGAATTGTAAATAAAGAATCTCATTCTTCTTATCTAGAATCATAGCACTAATCGCTAATTGTTCTATACTGAGAATTCCTGCTATAGGCTCATCTAGAGACGCATTGAGATTGCTAAAATCAGTAACACCAAATTGCATGTTCTTGACTTTGAGATTAGAGAGTTTCACTTCTTGGGCTTGATAGATACTGGTGGTCTCAGAATTGGGACCAGCCGTATATAACTCCAAGGACCTAGCTTGCCTAGTTAGAGATTCCTCATCTATGATATCTAAATCAACCATGGATACCGACGATCCTGAATCTAGTAAAAAGCGATAAGTAGCTTCTCCAACCTCTAATGGCAGGATAAATTTATTATTGACTACCTCTACTTTTACCTTAAGCATGGAAGCTGGGAAATTGTAATCAGCAAGCTCTGAGGCACTATCAAACACACGTATCAGGCCATTTTTGTTGTCTATATAAAGCACGTTATTTTCAAAAATGTCTACGCCTAATATTCCAAGTAGTTGAATGTCTAGATAACTTTCTAAAGCTGATAAGTCCGAAGTGAAGGCAGCAACTTTATTGAATACATAATCACCGAAGGTTATTTCAGGGACAGTCACTTCACTTGCCGTCACGACACCAGTCAATGTCTCAAAAGAAACATCCTGTCCATCAGCACTTTCTGAACTATTAATCAGTATACCATCAGCTCCGGTATCAAAGATGAATACACCGACTTGGTCGTCCATTTGGGCTTCAACTAATAGTAAACCATCTGCTTTAGTAAAAGGAAGTGTGTATAACTCGGGTGATTTAACATCTGAGGCAGATGTCACGTTTACAAAAGCTGTAATCAGAACTAATATGTTTATCAAAATCCTCATAGTCAGTGCTATAGCTAGCAACTTCTATAGCTAAGATATGCTTGATAAACAGTAAAGTCAAGTTTTTGTTAACATTAAGTTTACATTGAGGTAATATTTAGTCTACATTACTGTAACATTCGCGTCATTTTATGCTAATATTCCCATAATAAAAATATCCTGCTAGTGAAGACTAGCAGGATACGATTCATTCCGAAGAATGGAAAAATTGCATTATTGAGCCCCTATATAGAGGCTTTTGTCTTTTATCTGATTTTGTATGATAGGCTCACAGAGAAATTAGTGCCAGGTGTTAAACTTGAAAATAATTGGTCTTCGCTACCAAATGATTCAAAGACTGACTCCCTTTTACTTTGTAGTAAGTTATCTACCTTAAATCCTAAGCCGTACTTATCATCTACACCGAACTTGTAGCTTCCTGTCAAATTAAGGCTATGAAAAGGTCTAGTATACACATCTGGTCTGTCGGCAATTCCAACAAATTCTAAGGTTCTTCCTCTCACATTATAAAATGCGCCGAACTCCAATTGTCCACTTACAGTTTTATAACTGAATCCACCATTGATAATATATGGTGCTTGGCCAGACATATCTCTTGTTCTACTTATCACTTCACCATCTCTTGCATTATTGACACGAGATGTAAACTCCGTTTCGCTCATTTCTATCTGTGACTGTGTCAGTGTCACGTTTCCTCTTACTGCTAGTCCTCCTAACTTGCTTTCAAAAGCACCTAGGTACTTAAGAAATTCTACTTCTACACCAGCTACTCTTCCATCTCCCACATTACGTGGCTGGAAATTATTTGCTGCTTGTACGTACTGGACGATTTCTATAGGATTCTGGAAGCTCTTGTAGAAAACACTCAATGATATGTTCTGACCTCTATTTCTATAGGTCTCAAATCTTAAATCATAGTTCTGGATAGATGTACTTCTTAGCTGACCATCCCATATCTCCTCACCAGTTTCTACATCTATATCAGGAAAGAAACCTCCAATAAAAGTTCTTCCTGATAAAGGATCTATAATAGTAGCGAAAGATGCTTCTTTGAAAGAAGGCCTAGCTATCGTCTGCGAGAATGATCCTTTAATACTTGAATTATCATTGAGTACGTAAGTTGCATTTAATGAGGGGAAAAGGTCTAAGTCATCCAGAACCAATTCGTTATTGAACCTATCTCCGCTTTGGTTTACTCCTGTATAAAATTGGTTATAGTGCTCAGCTCTAAGTCCAGCAATCACCTTTAGATTTTCTATTGGTTCGAATTCATTTGATACGAACAAATTAGCTGTGTTAATCGTGGCATCATATTCATTGACATTGAAAGGCACAAAATCAGGGTTGTAGAATAGGCCTAGTATATTGCTTTCAGCATTAAAGAAATTCTCTTCTCTAAATAAATCATTGACATTCTCAGTGATTTCACTGTTACCTGGGAAGATAGAAAAAGTCTCTATTGAATATTGTCTATTCTTAGTGATATATCCACCACCAAACTTTAATTTTGCTTTTTGTTCTTTAAGCGTATAGTCAATATTATAATCGACTTTACCTGCTAGATTAACTTCATCTAAGAATCTCCATATTCGTTGAGGGATACCAGATTCAGTCCCTATCGTGAGTCTATCACCATCATTTCTTACTCTTGTAAATCTGATATCTGGATCAGTAATACTTGAGAAAGTTGGAGATAATCTCCAGTTAAGCTTATGCTTACCTTCTTTCAGTGAGGTTGTTCCGCTTAATTGTAGGTTGGTAATTTCTCTCTGGCTATACTCAAGATTATGCTGAGTGGCAGTAAAGTTCGATCCCTGATCTGAACCTACGTAATCAAACAATCCAGCTGTGGATTCACCATTCTGAATTCTTAAGGCATTAAGTGAAAATCTTGATGTTTGAGTTTTATATGAAACACCAGCCATAGCAGACAACAAGACATTATTAGTACCATACTCACCAATTTGGGATTCTCTGATATCTAAGGCTGTGATGTCACTTGTATTTCCTCTACCCCATCTTTGATTGACTACATCTGTATAGTAATCTGTACTATTCTTATAAGATAGATTAAGCGTATACCCTAGGCTTGACCCAGAGTTAAAGTTCTTTTGGTCACCTAATGTGTATCCAATATTATAATCCAACAAGCTTGATTGTCTTATTCCACCAAGCGTCGAACTAAAGTTGTTTAGGTTTTGAGTGTAAGTATCTTGGTTATCATTATTTAGAAAAACATCTACTCTTGTCACTAAATCTCCATCATTAGCTATAGGCGAATTTCTCGTACCATCATCAAAGCCAAGGTAATCTGTAGAACCTCCTTGGTAAGTCAAATAATCCGAATTAAAATGCATAGCAGGATTATATCCAAGTCCTAGAGAAATCGAAGAATTAGCTTCTTCAGGAAAATCTTTAGTATTGATATCCACGATACCTCCAGTAAAATCAGCTGGCAAATCAGCTGTAAATGATTTTAGGACGATGATATTATCTATGATATTCGTAGGAAATAAATCCATTTGGATGGTATTTCTATCAGGATCAAGTCCCGGTATATCCATACCATTTAGTATTGACTTAGTATATCTATCTCCTAGACCCCTTACATATACGTACTTTCCATCTTCTACAGAAACACCAGCCACTCTCTTTACCGCTGCTGCTGCATTGCTATCCCCAGCTTTCTTGATTGTTGACGCTGATACGCCTGCGATAAAGTTGGGTGAGTTTCTCTTGATTGTAGCTAAGGCAACTTCTGTATTTCTAAGTTGCTTGGCGACGATTACTATTTCATCTACCACCTCAGAATCCTCTTTGATTCTAACGTCAATAACATTCACTTCACCATCGGTTACTTCAACATTGCTCACAGTAAAATCAGCATATCCAAGATATGAGAAAGTAAAGGTGTAAGATCCTACAGGTAAGTCTAGGGTATAAGCACCATCTAGATCTGTAGTAGTCCCGCCATCAGTTTCTGCTACAAGGACATTACCGAATAGAATAGGATCTCCAGTAGCGTCATCATACACGTAACCTCGAACAGTACCTGTCTGTGAAAAAACTGAGTTGATAAAAAGAAAACTAAAAAGAAGAATTAATGTGCAATTTTTCATCTTCGAAATATTATAATTTGAATACTTATATACGTTTTAAAAATCAAGAGCGCCAGTAATACTACTTAGTGACCACCCTTCAAATTCTGAGGTATCGGCGCCAACTGTTGGAATTGTTACGATACTACATCCTGGATCTATTTGAGTAAAAGCAGTTCCTGCATCAGAATTATCCTGCATTATATCATTACAGGTCATGTTACCAGCAGATAGATGGCTCACGTTAAATTCTAGTCCAGAAGTAGTAATTGCTCCATTTAAGTAGTTAGCTGCTACGCCATCATTATCTAGCTCAAAATCCGAGTCTTCAGAATAATTGAAGAAATAAACATTGCTTAGCGTACACATGAGATTAGATCGGAAGTCAGCATACTCTCCTCCACCTGTTCCACCTTCATTGTAGCCTCTGCAGGTACCATTAGTGAAGGTATATGATCCGTTAGTCGCACCTTCAGGTCCATCAAACTCTAATGAATGATCTGAGGAAGGTCCAGCAATATTGACAAAGTTGTCTACCGTGCCTGAATAAGCCTGGTCTCCATCAAAGGCATCATCACCTTGATTCCATACGATGAGATCAGAAGCATTAACGGTGCCTCCAAAGAATTCTATCCCATCATCCACATTAGATACTACTTCTATATGGTCTATAGTCGTACCACTACCGACGCCACCAAGTGTCAAACCATTGATTTCATTACCTTCTCCAATATCTGCACCTCCATGTCTTATAGATACATATCTAAATACACCTGAGTTATCATCACTCATAGTCCCTCCATAGAGTCCATTTTGGTCAGAAGGTGGGATGCCATCTATCTGAACAGATTCTGCATCTGCTGAAATAGGAGCATTTCCTAATATCAACACGCCACCCCACAAGCCATTAATAGTGGGGTCCAAGTTTGGAGATTCTAAGTCCCCAGGTTGTATTTGATCGGCGATTGAAGTAAAAATGATTGGTGAGGCTGCTGTACCTTCAGCCATAATTCTTGCCCCTCTTGCGATTAATAAGGCGGCAGCATTTGTACCAGCTCCTGCATTTGCCTTGATAATAGTACCTGGTTCTATCGTCAAGGTAGCACCACTTTCTACGACTATTCTACTATTTAAAAGGATAACTCTATCAGATGACCATGTCACATCTGAAGTTATATTATCCGATATAGTAATAAAATCTGAAGATCCTGAATCTGGAATACAAGAACAATCTTCTAATTGGGTTTCATTTACTGCACATGTGGAAGTACATTCATCTTCAGATCCACAAGAACTCAGAAATATCCCAAGTAAAGTTATTATGCAAAAGCTAAAAAGCAGATTTGAAAAGAATTTCATCGTTTGATAGTTAGTTTAGTTTGAATAAGGTTTATTGACTTGCAATTTTTCCACCTCACCCGTACTTACGACTGCAAATATCATTGCATAACATAAATAGGTTATGAATCAGAGGTTAAGTAATTGTAAACTGTGTTAA
>CAZIMH010000163.1:0-6845 GCA_964540155.1 uncultured Saprospiraceae bacterium | reverse complement strand
TTTACTACTTTCATTTTACTAAGTTATTAATTAAGTACGTAATTAGCAACGTTTATTTTAGTCTTTTTGTTTCCGTTTTTTTTAAAGGATGCTTTAATTCCTTCGTCAAATTTCTGAGTAAATAATTAATATGACACCACTCTGCCTAACAAAATCATCACCTAAGAAGTCTACAGGCTCTACAAAAATAAATGTACTATCCAGCACATAATTGAAGTCATTAAAGTCAGATTTTAGTGATTCAGTTATGTTGTTAGCATCAGTGACGGCCTTATAAAACTCGTATGGATTTTCAGTACTCAGGTCATTCCACTCAAAAGTTCTAATGTCTTGAGATAACAAACCATTCAAACCTAGAGGTACAATTAATATTAAAACTAAAATGTATTTGTAGAAATAAAATGTGCGGAATGCCATAACGCTATTTAAAATATGATTTATAAAAATAATAAACTTACTTAGAGTATGAGCAAAATCGTAGAGAGCATAGATGCCCTCGCATCGGCATATAGTTCAGCTATGTGGGGGATGCCGCTTCTGATTTTATTAGTGGGGGGTGGGCTGTATTTTTTGGTGCTATCTCGATTTTTACCATTTAGATATTTTGGGCATGCTATTAATGTGCTTAGAGGCAAGTATGATGACCCCAATGACCCTGGTGAGATTAATCATTTTCAGGCATTGACCACAGCCCTAGCAGCGACTGTGGGTATGGGGAATATAGCAGGCGTCGCAGTGGCGATAAGTGTAGGCGGACCGGGTGCTGTATTTTGGATGTGGATGAGTGGTGTCATAGGGATGGCCACTAAATTTTTTACCTGCACCCTCGCTATCATGTATAGGGGAGCGGATAGCAATGGTGTGGCACAGGGAGGTCCCATGTACTTTATAATACATGGACTCGGAAAGAAATGGAAGCCTATGGCGGTCTTGTTCAGTGTAGCTGGATTGATAGGGGCGCTGCCGATATTTAATGTGAATCAGTTTACTCAGGCGACGGCGGATATATTACTGCAGCCATTGAACATAGAGGTAGGTCTTGCAAGTAACTTCATTACAGGCTTGCTTCTTTGTGGACTGGCCAGTGCTGTCATCTTGGGCGGCCTTAAGAGAATAAGTAAGACGGCCTCTAGATTGGTACCAAGCATGGTGGTCCTTTATTTTATTGCTGTCTTTGTGGTCCTGATCACGCATATAGAAGAACTACCTAAATACCTCGGACTAATCATTACAGATGCCTTTAAGGCCGAATATATGAAAGACTCGGTTACAGGTGGGGTTCTAGGTGCACTCATCGTTCTAGGCATCAAGCGTGGCGCCTTTTCTAATGAGGCAGGAATAGGAACTGCTCCGATGGCCCATGGTGCTGCCAAGACTGCTGAGCCTGTCAGAGAAGGTTTGGTAGCGATGTTAGGCCCCTTTATAGATACGATTATCGTCTGTACCTTGACGGCGCTGGCCATCTTAGTCACAGGAGTATGGCAGACGACGGATGCGAGTGGTGTTACCTTGACTGCACAGGCGTTTACGCTTGGGATTCCAAGTGTAGGCAAATATGTATTGTTATTGTGTATAGCAGTATTTAGTATTTCTTCACTACTCAGCTACTCATACTATGGTAGTAAATGCGCCGTCTTCTTATTTGGAGAGCGGGGTAGATCATGGTACAATATATTTTACCTGATAAGTATCTTATTTGGAGCAACCCTGTCATTAGACATAATCATTAACATAATAGATGGCACTTTTGCGGTTATGGCCTTACCTACTATGGTGGCGACTATCTTGCTGAGTTGGAAAGTGATGGAAGCCGCTAATTTATACTTTAAGAAATATGTAAACAGCTAGACTTCAGCTTATTAAATATTACCTCTTTATTTCTATGTATGCTAGGTTGCAATCCATCTTTCTAGAATTCCCGTGGCATCGTTATTGAACTTAATTAGATACCCAAATGCCAAATTAAATTCTAACAATTGTTTAGCATCCCTTAATTTTTCCTTTTTTAATTGTTTTCTACGAAATAAATGCAACATTTAGTTCTTAGATTCAGTTATTTACTACTACCAACTATCCGGAAAAATTCCACACAGAAACCAATTCTGATGGAGTAAGTAGAGTCTAGATTAAATTTCATTTTGGCATTCTATCCAACATATTGCCAGATTTAAAATTTTGAGTGATGAGAAACTGGATTTACATATTACTTTCTGTTATTATCCTTTGTGCATGGACAGAAGGGCCCGCGCATGACCCCAAAAAAGGTACGCCGAAGGCGTTCAAGGAACTCCCAGTAATGAGAGTGAATGTCTATATGATGGGAAGAGAAGAAGTGGATGAATCCATTTCAGTCAAAATTTTTGAAAATATAGAATATCTAAATGAAGCCTTTCAAGGACAAATATCATTTGTTTTCAATGAGCTTTTCATGGATCCTAATCATGCATATTTGCCAGATATTTACGAGAGTTACAGAATAGATAGAGATGAAATTATAGAGCCTATTGTAGACCCTATAGAAAAGAAAGGTGCAATCAATATTTTCTTATTCGATACTTATAGTGAGAGTGGTAAAGGTGATGCACTTATGGGATTCACACCACTTCTGTCTGCAAACCAAGAAGCGTACGTCTCGAATAGTCCAAGATTTGATAGAATTCTTATGGCGTATGAAGGTCTAGATGGTAATCAGACGATGGTACATGAAATGGGACATTTCTTTGGGCTCAAGCATCCTTGGGAGCTGAGTGCTTTCGGAAAGCATAGGATAGGTATAAAGAATAAAGAAGACGAATCTAAGAACCATATGTCCTATGGCTTATCTGTAGAAGAGTTCACGCCAGAGCAGCTAGAATCTATGAGAAAATATGCTTTGAATTACAGAAAGTATCTGATGGATAGAGTCGTCAGAGTATATGCTGGCTTATAAGCGAATTACTCAGATTCAAAAGCAAACTTCACAATATTGGCACCCATACGCAGTGCCTGAATACGTTTTTCATCAGAGTTTTTGTGCACAACTTGGTCTTCCCATCCATCGCCTAAATCTGTCTCATAGCTATAGAAACAAACTAGTCGTCCTTCATATATAAGTCCGTAACCCACGGCAGGCTTGTCATCATGCTTATGTATTTTAGGTAAGCCATTGTCAAATTCGAAAGCATTGTGATAAATAGGATGGTCAAAGGGTATTTCTTTGAATTCTAAATCTGGAAAAACTTTTTTCATCGCTGGCCTGACGAATGGATCCATCCCATAGTTGTCATCTATATGTAGAAAACCTCCTGCTATCAGATAAGTCCTCAAATTCTCCGCATCTGAATCTGAAAATACGACATTACCATGCCCTGTCATATGCACAAACGGATAATTAAATAGCTCTGCGCTTCCTGCTTCTACTGTAGCAAAATTTGCATTAAGGTTAGTCCCTAACTGTTCGTTGCAGAAGACGGCTAAGTTAGGCAGTGCCGTAGGGTTTGCATACCAATCACCGCCACCACTATATTTTAGTATCGCTAACTTTAGAGAAGGTTCAGGCGTGAAAGAAGTCAAAGAGACTAGTGCTATAATCAGTGCAAAAATTCGACTCATGTTGTATGATTATTTGTAATTATTCCAATGTTGTTTCTTCCCATTTATCACACCTAGAACCATTCCTGTGAGCTCTTGATTCCAATAAGGAGAATTTTTTGATTTAGAAGTATTGTTCTTGTCGCTCAATGTCCACTTAAGCGTAGGGTCGAATAGGCTAAGCTCTGCTTCGGCGCCCGCTTTGAGTTCTGGATGTGGAAGGCCTAAAATCGTTCTGGGATTGAGCGCTAGACACTCTACCAGTCTTTCAGTACTGAGCTCTGACGCATCCGTCATAAGTCCACTATAGCAAGTCTGCAGTCCTATAGCACCAGCTTTAGCATAGGAGTATTCCATTTTCTTTGCCTCATCCTCCAGTGGTTTATGGTTACTTGATATAACTTGTATGGTTGCTTTATTGATGCCAGATATAAGCGCTTGCCGATCGTTCTCGCTTCGCAACGGAGGCACAGTTTTCATATTACTATCAAAGCTAGAAACTGCTGAGGCTGTTTTGCACAAATTCAGATAACTCACTGAACTGGAGATGCCAGATTTAGAGAGTCCTTTGAGTCTAGTCACGGCTTCTTTGGTCGAGATATTGTGTACAAGCAATTGGCTATTAGTATACTTGTTCAGTTCTATGTCTCTGTCAAGAATGAGAATTTCAGATAAGGACGGATTGCCTCTCATACCTAATCCTGTGCTTACTGCTCCTTCATGGACTAGGTTACCATGAGAGAGTGTATTGTCTTGTGGGTGATGGATGATCAGGCTGCCTACAGATTTGACATAATCCAGCGCTCTCATCATCAATCCGCTTGAGTCCAGTGATTTTAATCCATCGGAAAAGGCGACTGCTCCGTGATTGTGCATATCTATCATCTCCGTTATTTCCTCGCCAGCACAGCCTTTGCTAAGGGCCCCGATAGGGTAATAATTGACCAGATGGTTCTGGGTGGTATGGAGAATATATTGGATACCGGATTTGCTTTCGGTTACTGGATTCGTGTTAGGAAAAGTAGCGAGGGCCGTGTAGCCCCCAGATGCTGCCGTCCTTGATAGCGTCTCCAAAGATTCTCTGTTCTCATATCCCGGTTCTCCACTGAAAGTTCCTATGTCCATCCAGCCAGGAGAAAGGTGTAGCTGTGAAGACTCTATGACTTTGGAAGCTTTAGAGGTGATTCTTGACGCAATCTTTTCTATAACACCATTCTTAATCAGGATATCTCTTTTGCTCTTATGGAGATTGTGTCCAGGATAGATGATCGTCGCATTTTTAATAAGAACGGACATACTGTTTTTTAATTCTTATAATTTCCAAAATCTGAGGAGTAGGGTTTCTATCGCTAGAAATACCAAAGCTAAAATTAAAAACCATCTCCATAAGGTGACACCTTGGTCCTTTTCTTTGATGATGGTAGCTAAATCAGCATTCAGGTTATTATCTAGAATATTGACTTTATCTCCATACTGAGATTCAAGTTCTTTTACTGAGAATTGCTCCAAGGCAGACTCCACTCTATCGAAATTAAATCCAAGTCCTTTGATAACCTGATCTTGTAAACTGACTTTGTAGAAGCCAGCCTTTTGGACCATATCATTAAATGTGATTATGGTAGAGTTACCCTGATTGGTTTGACCAGGTATGAATTCTTGCTCTCCAGTAATTTTATATATAATCTCACTCCCGTCTGTAACGCTATTGACTTCAGTCAGATTATCTACGCCGATGGTGTAACTAATTTTTTCTGATTGGCTTTTAGAATAAGCGACTTTATATAGCAGCGGAACAAAAATTTCCGCATTGATTGCCAGATCATTAAAGTCCTTGTTCAGTGGTGCAGCACACAGATAGATATTTCCTTTCCCCAAGGTGTACTTGGTGATGAAGTCTTGTCCATTTCTATATTCTAACAGAGATTCTCCGCCTCTGGTACTATAATTAGAAAAGGTAAAATGTCCATTGGTAGCAGGCAACTTGAGATTCCTACCTGTTGATTCATAGACATTATTAAATACAAATTCCGTTGTGTTTATCTTATGTACGTTCTGGTCTTCCTTATTCCATTCTTGTAAGGTATTTGTCCCTAATCTGGCATATAGGTCATTGTAGCTCTTAATATCCGCCGTAGAAGATGGGAAAACCAATAGATTACCACCATTGGACACATATCCTTCTAATGCTGCAGCCAGACCTGAACTTATAGAGTTGAGGTCATCTAGAATCACCAGATCTTTTTCTTTAAATCGATCGTATTGGATATTGGCCGTCGTCATATTCATTAAGTCAAACTGGCTTAATCCTTTAAAGAGGGCAGTGAGATATCGATTACTATTGCCTTGATTGATAGAAAGGGTATTGACTTTAGACTTTACATTGAAGCTAATGTAGTATTGGTCATCGAACTGAATAGGGTAGTCATCTATCTGTATGGTCATATCCTGCCATCCCGCTTCCGTAACTAGGATATTAATGGTGTCCGTGATGCTGCTATTGGCAGGTATATTTACAGTGCCTTCAGGCCTAGTCTGTCCGTTATGTGCGATGCTCAGTCTTACATCATCCTTTTTTTCGTTACTGTAGTTTTTAATCCGTACATACAGCTTATTGTTCTGATTGACCGAAGGGACTACCGCTTCAAACCAGGCACTGTCTATAGAGATATTATTTTCTTTGACCGCTTGGAAGGGTAGGAAGTTAACTTCAGTAGTGGTATCTGATTGGAACTCAAAATCGGTGATGGATTTTTGGAAGTCAGATAAATAGTAGATGATATGATTACCTTCCTCTGGTGCCGTTTGCATCTGTTTGAAATGGACCTTAGACAACAAATTCACTTCTGGGCTAACAGTTATATCCTCTATGGCAGGGATGGTATTCTCCTGTGATAACCACCTTTGTTGGCTCCCATTCATTTCATGACTAAAGATTTGGAAATTGTCTGATGGGCCATAAGCAGAGATGATCTCTTCCACTTTCTTTTTCGCTTTGTCTAGTAAGGGCACATCCTCTGAGGCCGCCATCATACTATTAGAGTTATCTACAAAGATGCTCACGTAGTTCTTTCCCGTCTTAGTAGACGCTTCTTTAGCAAGGAACGGCTGGGCAAAAGCAAAGATGAGACAAGCCATCGCCGCCAATCTAGAAAGCAATACCAAGAGGTTTCTGAGTTTATTGCGAGTGCTCTTCTCTTCCTTTATCTCTTTAAGGAATTTGACATTGGTGAAGTAGACTTTTTTGAATCTTCTGAAGTGGAATAGGTGGATGATAA
>CAZIMH010000162.1:1288-6855 GCA_964540155.1 uncultured Saprospiraceae bacterium | reverse complement strand
TAGTGAATTTGATTTTGGCAGACTCAGAGGCTTCATTAAAAGAGACTTCGCTAATAGAAGATAGCGGAACGGTATAGGCACTCCTCATCATTCCCGTTTTATTAACAGCCTTTTCAAATTTCTCAAAACTTTTTATGTTGTCTTGGCTAAACCATATTTCATTATCTCTCAAGAGCATTGATTTAGAAATTCCAGCTCCTACTTCAAAGATTTGATTTTCCATATTAATTATTTATGTTTTAAATAGGTAACACCTATAATTTACAGTAATCCATATATACCTTCTATGAATTCATTAAAGGCTCTTTGGATAGATGATATTGCTATACTAAATAGGAATAAATACACACAATCTATAGATACCAGTGAGAGGAGTCTTGCTTGATAGCGTAATTTCCTTTTGGTCTTCTTAAAGTAGGTAGCATTTATTTAGTGTAGGTCACATTACTACAAACAAGCCCTGCGCCGATAATGGTTGCCTCAAAATTATCATTATCTGAAAAGGTTCCTGAAATTTCTAGTGTAAAGGAACTGAAAGGTCCTTCAGCATCAATATTTCCATTTATTAATGTGCCATCTATTGTCTCAGTAGTTGGGCCAGAGAATGAAGAAGATGTTGCGGTGAGTTCAATTTCTGTAGGATTTCCATTTGAATGAGGATTAATAGAAATAGATTCAATGGTAGTAGAAGTGCTCGTTGTGCCACAAGTTGCACTGACCACTTGGTAATCACCATAAAGAAAAGTGTTTGAAATTATCTCACATGCTGTCCCCTCTAAACCATCTGGACAATCGCATGTGCCGTCATCACAGACACCAGGTCCGCATTCTATCCCTTCACAATTATCTGCACAAGAAAAGATTCCTATAACTAGCAGTAGACTTAGAACTCGAAAGTAGTTTTTCATAACTATTATATTTTTTAATTAATTATAAATGAAAGTACAGATTGGAAATTTAATAAAAAACTTTTGTTTTTGTATCTGAGGAAGTAAGTATGGTATGACTATCTAAAATTATTCACCTTATGTTTAGTTCAGTATTTGTTTCAAAGATTTTAAAAATTCTGATTTCCATTTTTTCCTATCATGGCCACCTTCATATTTGTAGAATGTATGATTTATCTTTTTTTCTTTTAAGAAATTGCTAAATGCATCTATTTGCATTGTTAACGGAAATGGTTCTTTATTTCCATAGGATAGTATCAGGTTGGGATAATTATCATCATTCCAATTCAAATCTTCATAGCTGCCACCTGCCATCGACATACAGATGTAGTTACTAATTATTGATGGATTATCAGTTGCCAATGATACACCAAAGCCAGCACCATTTGAAAATCCATAAAATATCCTGTCTTTTGGTTTAGTGCTTACAGGATAATGTGATTGAATATATAACAGTAGTTCTTTGCTGAAAAAATTATAATGATTTTCATACAAAGTACTCAACTTTTCGTCTTCCGAATCTGCATAGCTTTTAATGTACTCATAATTTCTGTAGCTAAAATCACTTCCCTCAATTTGTCTTTCATCTGAATGAACACCTACTATTATTAGTTTGGGAATTAAGTTATTTTCTATCAGGGAGTCCAGTTCTCTTTTGTATTCTTTTACAAATTCTTGGCCATCGGTAGCATATACCACCGCTAAGTTTTTGTCCTCGCTAGTTATGGTTGGCAGGTAGATGGAGACTTCTCTTGCTTTGTTTAAATACGAGCTACCTATTAGTTCTCTTTTAATCTGAGATTCTTGATTTCTTACGCCTGAGCTTTCTATGTCCTTAACTGATTTACATTGGGTACTGAGTAAAGCAATAATAGTTATTGGAAGAAATTTGATGAGTTGGGTCATTCATTATAAATTATAATAGCGGTTCTACGATATGATGGATGCTTTGTAATGGTCAGTATGAAATTATCATATTCTTTTTAGTTTTTTGATTTTGTCTTGAATTACATAATCATCTAGCGTCATATCATTCCTTCTAGGTCTAAATATTAAGCGTATAATCATAGTAAACATCATAAACTTACGTTAAAAATTAAAAAATTATCGAAAAACATTAAAAAGTTAATAAAAAGTATTAAGTTTGATAAAAATTGAATTATGAAGTATATAAGGTTTATAGTATTCTTACTTCTATGTGCCTTTTTACCGCCTCTGCTAGTAGGTAAGTTTCCTTTTTTACTTTTTGGAATCTTTTTTTGTTTTTTGTCTCTTGCGGCTATGCATTGGATACTACGTAAGAATCAAAAAATGAAACCGTATTATTTAAGTTCATTAAATATTTTTAGCCCTAGCCATTCTAGCGTATTGACATCCGATTTATCCCAAGATTTATTCCTATTGAAAATCAAAGAAATCCTAAGCGATAATAATTTTCAGATATTTTTCGAAAGCCCTAATCAATTGAGTGCCACTACGCCGCCGACCATGAGGTCATGGGGAGAAAATATTTATTTCGATTTTTATGAAGAAGATGGTACAAATAGTGTCAAAGTGGATTCAGTGTCTGTATTTACTATAATTGATTGGGATAAAAATGAATCCAATAAAATTGAATTATTTGAACAATTTGATAATTCTTTAATAATTTAAAATGGGAATAATAGTTAACCTTGATATAGTTCTTGCAAAAAGAAAAATGAAACTTAAAGACTTGGCCCATAAAGTTGGGATATCAAATGTCAATTTATCTATTTTGAAACAAGGAAAAGGAAAAGCAATTCGTTTTTCAACACTTGCATCTATTTGTGAAGCCTTAGATTGTCAACCAGGAGATTTATTGGAATATAAATCATAAGCTATCTTGAATCGGTCATCGGAGTCACCAGCTATAAGCTTGTTAGCGACAGGCTTTTACCTTCAATTATGTATTCGACTTCATGTGCCTCTTTAAAGTCAGGCATTTCAAGTTTTCCTATCAATTTATCAATTATATTTTCTGGCACTTTATGCTCTCTATCTGAATTTTGTTTTAGTAATGTTTTATAAGGTACTTCAATATAGATGATTTTCACTCTTGCATTATAGTCTGTGAATAATCCTATCCACCTACTTCTCATGTCTTTAGTGATGTTGGTAGCATTAAAGACAAAGGATGTCTTAGCTCTAAGATGTTCCTTTGCTTTTTCTTTTGCCAATTGAATTACTTGGCCATTTCCTTTTTTATCTTTTGGTGATATTTTGTGTTCTCTTCTTATGTCATCCAAGGAGAGAATTGGTTGGTCTAAATTCTTTTTGATATATGTATCCTTGCCGCTACCTGGCAAGGCACACATCACTGTGACCGTACATATTAAATCGTCAAAAGGGAAGTAGTTTACATATCCATCCTCTTTGTTGAAATATAGAAATCGTCCATAATTTGATTTAAACTCTTTAGGTTTTGTGAAGCATTGATTGTCCTTGCAAAGCTCTTTGAAGAGTTCAATCTTCATTAGTATCTCATCTTGATCATGGCAAGTTCTTCCAAGTACATCAGCTGTTGCAAGTAATGAGAGTAACTTATTGTTTACTACTGTGCTTGAATAGATGACCTCTTTGTCTGGATTATCTTTTGAGATTGCCCATAATGGGAGCCCATGCAATCTTACAAGTTTGCAAATCTGTTCACGAACTTGAAATGGTGTATTAATGTCTGTGTATAGTATTTGTCTTGTGGTAAATTCTCCTTTTTTTGCATGTCTCGGAGATACTATTCTAATCTGACCTTCTATTTCCTCTTCAGTAGTTGTTGATCTCTTTTCTATATCATGAAATAAAGCAGAACTTAGAATTATGTGTTTATCTTGTTCCGATAGAGAATCGAAATTTTGGAGCTTGATTAATTCTTCAGTTACCATTTTAGTATGGACATAGACATCTCCTTCTGCATGCCATATAGGATCTTGTTGAACGCCTTTCATATCAGCAATCCAATTATATGAATTGGCTAAGTCGTCCCAATCCAATTCTGTATCTACTTGGTATTTAGGAAATCTCCACATTACACTGAGCTTAAGTAAGAGTAGCCCAACCAATTGTGTTTCTGATAATCAATCAATTTAGCTGGCTTCCAAGTTTTAGTCCAATGAACATCAGTTTTCACATGTGATGCACGGACAAGTTTGAACAAGTTGTTGAATTCGTTTGATGACACGTTTATCGCTCCTTGGTTTGTTTTGTATGATTCGGCGTTTCTAATTACAAATCCCTCTGAGCATGGCTTATTTGTTTCAGGATCATATCCTCCAAGTAATCCCTCAGTATTTACGCTTTCTTCCCATGTCATTCCTAGATTTGATTTTAACCAATTCGACAGAATTTCATTCTCGTTCTTATCAGTTATTTGAGCTTTGCTGAGTTTACTTTTAGTTTCTATCACAGGTACGACTGGAAAATCTAATAAATTGGCATAAAACTTAACTTCTTCCCAAGACAACCATTGGTCATGTTCTCTTACAGCAAAGACATAGAAATAGGACTCCAATTTCTTATAGCCAATAGAATGAATTCCATACATGTTTTCGCCAAATATCTCCAAGTCATTTAGATCGTTTCTTATTAATTGCCATCGCTCTATGAGTGGCTTATCCCAAGGATGTTTTGTTGGAGCTGTATGCGATCGTGCAAAAACACCATGCTTGTTAAAGCAGTTGTTTTGACCATCTAATTTTTCAGTTAGTATAAGTTTGTCCATCTCCGCAAATGCTGAGACATATCCATTTGGCATAAATCTATCATCGGAAGTCGTACCCAAACTAATTTGAGCATGAAGACTTCTACAATATTTTCTGGATTCGTTCATTCTTTGATTTTCAACTTATCGCTAACTCCCGTTCTCACATTAAACTTACTCATTAAATATACCAGAGCTCAGATAGCGGTCGCCTCTGTCGCAGACAATGAAGACAATGATACCTTCTTCTAGTTCTTGTGCTAGTTCTATAGCAATCTTTGTAGATCCGCCGCTGCTTATGCCAGCCATTATGCCTTCTTCTTTCGCTAATCTCCTTGTGGTTATTACGGCTTGTTCTCTATCTACATATCGAATCTCGTCGACCTTAGAAAAATCACAAATGCTAGGTACCATTTCTGGGCTCCACTTCCGAATGCCTGGAATCCTAGATCCTTCCTTCGGGTGGACGCCTATGATTTGTATGTTAGGATTTTTTTCTTTTAGAAATTTCGAAGTACCCATTATGGTGCCTGTTGTTCCCATAGGGCTCACAAAATGCGTAATCTTTTGATTGGTATCTCGCCATATTTCTGGCCCTGTACTTATGTAATGGGCACCCGAGTTATCTTCATTTCCAAATTGATTTAATAAAACATACTCATCACTCATTGCCATTTCTGCTGCAATTTTTCTAGAGTTTTCGATTCCTTTAGTCCCGTCAGTCAGTATGAGATTGGCACCATAGGCTCTCATGGAAGCCTTGCGCTCTTCTGTAGCAGATTCAGGCATCAGTAAAGTGATAGGAATGTTTTTCAATGCCGCGATCATGGCTAGGGCAATGCCTGTATTTCCGCTTGTCGCTTCTATGATGCTTTTGCCTCCATCTAGGTCTCCTCTTTCTATTG
>CAZIMH010000162.1:0-1188 GCA_964540155.1 uncultured Saprospiraceae bacterium | reverse complement strand
ACACTACCGCCAGGATTTTGTCCCTCTAATTTGCCGTATACAGTAACCTTAGGATTTTTATTTAATATTTTCAATTCTACTAGTGGCGTATTACCTACCAATTCTATCATAATCTTTTTTTCTTTTTGTTGACTTGATTGAGTTCAGAAATATAGTATACAGTAGAGTAGGGCTCGACACTTCTAGTGATCCATGAATTCCCTCCTATAGTACTATGGTGTCCTATTATTGTATTTCCTCCCAATATGGTTGCATTGGCATAAACGACGGTGTGATCTTCTAACGTTGGATGTCTTTTTTTGTTGGCATCTTTCTTATCTATAGAAAGAGCGCCAAGCGTCACACCTTGATATATTTTCACATGGTTACCTATAAAAGTGGTTTCGCCAATAACAACCCCAGTTCCATGATCTATACAAAATGAGTGACCTATGTGTGCTGAAGGATGGATGTCTATGCCTGTTCTATGATGAGCTAACTCTGTAATAATTCGTGGTATCATAGCCACGCCAAGCTTATGCAATAAATGAGCAATTCTGTATGCCGAAATCGCATAGAATCCTGGATATGACCTGACGATCTCTTCTCTACTTTTTGCTGCGGGGTCACCTATAAAAATAGCTTCCACGTCCATATGGATACTGTGTTCTACACTTGGCAAGTAGGTTACGAATTCTGTGGCTACTTTGGTGGGGTCAGAAGGACAAAGCGTGGCGTAATGAGATAATAAGCTTTGAATTCTTTCACGTATACTTTCTATTCTCTCTTTAATGAGGTCTACGCTAGTAAGTCTATTATCTGAGAAACTAGGAAAAAGCAGCCCTAGTATGTCTTCAAATAAAATCTTGATGTCTTTATTTGAGGGGCACGCTTTGCAGGTTTGATGCTTAGTGAATAGTTTGATTACGAAATCTTCGCTCATCGACTTAATTACTTTTTCTATCTCACAAAGGTATGCCTACGACTTGGGATTTGTTAGAAAATTTAGGGGTTAAATTTTAATCTCAAATAGAATTTTGTAGATATGTCTGCTTGCAGGTTGTGTGCTGGCGGTACTCGTGTTTGGCGTTTGAGCATGACTACTATTGCTTAGTGAGAGTTCTATACGTCGTATTCCTTCTGCGGGCTATGATTTATTGCGATGCTGCCCTCCTGGTCCAGATGCTTTAAAGGCTTGTACAGTTATTT